>CAZTNG010000011.1:0-39774 GCA_964615195.1 uncultured Enterobacterales bacterium | reverse complement strand
ATACAACAATGATTACAAGTTATTAGTTTCAGGAATTGGTTTATGTATTTGTCCAACAAATGAATAAATTACAGGTAAAACAAACAGTGTAAAAATTGTTCCAATGGATAGTCCTGCTACGATTACAAGGCCTATGGAAAATCTACTTTCTGCACCTGCTCCTGATGCTTTAAGCAAAGGTAAAAGCCCAGCGACCATTGCAGCTGTCGTCATTAGTATTGGTCTTAGACGAATAGTAGCAGCTATTTTTATGGCTTCAATTCTGCTTAGGTTGTGTTTTAATTGTTGCTCTTTGCATACTTCACATATAAGAATACCATGCTTTGATATTAATCCTACTAGAGTGATTATTCCTACTTCTGTATAGATATTCATAGTAGCTAAACCTAAGGAAAGCATTAACAGTGCTCCACTAATTGCTAATGGTACTGCAATTAAAATAACACATGGATCTTTCCAACTTTCAAATTGGCAAGCTAATACTAAAAATATTATAAATATTGCTAATGCAAAAGTTGCTGCTAAGGAGCTCCCTTCAGTTACATATTGTCTAGATTCACCTTTGTAGTCGTGTGTGTATCCGATAGGAAGATTTGGTATAATTTCGCTTTCAAAAAAATTAATTGCATCACCCATTGTAGCTGACGGCATTAGTACCATACTGATTGTAGCTGCATTTTGCTGGGCCATTTGACTTAATACTCTAGGTTCGGTTTTTATCTTTATATTTATAACACTACTTAAAGGTATCATTTCTCCATTTTGAGATCTTATATAATATTTATTAAGTGTTTCAGGAGTGAGTCTATTAATTCTTTCGACTTGTGGTATTACTTCATAAGCTCTTCCTGAAATAGCTACTCTGCTAACATAACCATCAGAGATCATGGTTGATAAAGTTGAACCAATATCTTTCATTGTTATACCATAAGCGCCTGCTTTCTCTCTATTTACTGTTATTTCTGTAGTACCTGAATCATATGTTAAATCACTATCAATAAATGCAAAAATACCTGAATTTACTAGTTTTGTTTTAAGTTCCTCTGTTACAGAATACAATTGTTCAAAGTTATTTGGAGTCATTATAACTAGCTGAATAGGGTAGCCAGAAGATGCACCAGGTAGCGAAGGCATTTGTATAAGTGAAGCTATCATATTTGGGTTATCTGATATTTTAGGAGTTAATCTTTTTATGATTTCCCCGACTTTATCACGTTCATCATAATCTTTTAATACTAGTATCGACATTCCTTGATTTGAAGCTGGAACACCTGCAAAACTTATTGTTGATTTTATTGCAGGATCGTCAAGACTATTTTTTGCTAATTTTTGCATTCCATCTTGTAGGTAATCAAGATTTGCACTGTTTGGTCCTTTTGTCATCATCATGAAAGCTCCCATATCTTCATATGGCGCTAATTCAGACGCTGTATATTTCAAAAGCAAAGGAAGACTTAAAAATATTATTATTGCAGAAATAATGATAGTAGCTCTATTATGAAGTACGTGGTCTAAAGCAATAGAGTACAGATCTGTTAATTTCTTAAGAAAAGTATTAACAGATTTTTCAAATTTACTTTCAACTGCATTTTTCTTTAAAATTTTAGAACACATCATTGGTGAAAGAGTTAATGCAATGATTCCAGAAATAAACACTGATCCTGCTAGAGTTAATGCAAATTCTTTAAAAAGGGAGCCTGTAATACCACCCATTAATGCAATAGGTGAATAAACAGCACCTAATGTTATTGTCATTGATATTACAGGTATTGCTATTTCTCTAGTACCAATAATTGCGGCTTTAAATGGATCAATTCCACTTTTTATATGACGATCGACGTTCTCAACAACAACTATTGCGTCATCCACAACTAGACCAATAGCCAATACCATTGCCAATAACGTCATTAAGTTAATAGTAAAACCAAAAATGCTCATTACCATTAGTACACCAATCATTGAAAGAGGTATTGTAATGATTGGAATCGTAACAGCTCTAAGTGATCCCATAAAAAATGTGATTACAATCAATACAATAATTGCAGCTTCTATAATAGTAACAATTACTTCGTGTATTGAGTCTTCTATTGCTATAGTACTGTCATATATAGGCATCATTTTTATTGCAGTAGGTAGATTTTTTTCAAAATCTGGAAGCTTTTCATTAACAGCTTTTGCTATATCTAAAGGATTAGCAGTTGGAGTTGCATCAATACCGACAAGAATGGCTTGTGTGCCATTTGCTAAAGCTCTATAGTTGTCATGGTTATTTTCCATTGATATTTTAGCAATATCTTTTATTTTTACTATTGTTCCGTCTTTGCTCGAAACAACTAGGTTTTCTAAACCTTCAACATCTGATACTTGTGTTTGAGCATCAGTATTGAGTAAAGTAAAATATCCAATAATTTGTCCTGCAGAAGATTGGTAGTTATTAGCTTGCAATACATTTAAAACATCAGTTGCTGTCAAATTGTATGTGGCCATTTTTACAGGATCTAACCACACTCTTAAAGCAAAATCACTTCCTCCATATAAATTTACTTTAGATATACCATTTACAGTGAATAATTGAGGTGTGATTACTCTGTTTAGATAGTCCGTGATTTGAGGTGCAGAAAGAGTATCGCTATAAAAAGAAATATACAGAACAGATGTAGTTGAACCTGTAGATAAATCTAGTGATGAGTCTTCCGCTTCACTTGGTAATTGAGATTTTACTGAGTTAACTCGAGATAAAACATCAGCCAAAGCTCCATTTGGATCGGTGTTTAATTTCATATTAACTGTAATTACAGAGGAACCCATTTGGGATGTTGAATTTATATAATCAATATTGTCTGCTTGAGCAATTGCTTGTTGTAATGGCTGAGTTATAAAACCTTGAATAAGGTCTGAGCTAGCTCCATAATAATTTGTAGTAACTTTAATAACGGTATTAGTCATATCAGGATATTGACGAACTGACATGTTTTTTAGCGCTTGCAAACCTAAAAGCGTAATAAGTAAGCTGATAGATATAGCAAGCACTGGCCTTTTAATAAAAATATCTGTAAAGTTCATAAATATTCACCTATAGCTTAGGTAGACTTTGAGGTTTAGTTAATTTATAGTTATCGTTGATTGAGATAAAACTATTGTTTGATAGTCTAACTTGACCTTCTGTTACGATAATATCGCCTTCATTAAGCCCAGAGCTAATTAATGCATAATCATTTTTTCTTTCTGCAACGGTTATGTTTACTTGTTTAACTACTTTTAATGGTTTACCGTCATCACCATTTAAATTTGTAGAATCTTGTACAACAAATACAGTTTCTCCGTATAAATTAAATGAGACAGCAGTTTGTGGAATTATAATTTGATTATCAATTTCAGGAAGAATAACGTTAACATGAGCGTACATTCCTGTTAAAAGTTTATGATTGCTATTAGGTATTGTTGCTTGAATTTGAATTACACCAGAGCCTTTGTCTATTACAGCTTCTGTAGCTGTAATAGTTCCTTCAAATTGTTCATTAGGAAATGAATCAACAGAAATAACAACTTTTTGTCCAATAGAAATTTTGGAGTAGTCATTTTGAGAGACTGTAAATCTAATTTTCATATTTGATATATCTTCTAGGTGTACTATAGAAGTACCAGTTTGAAGATATTGACCTAAATACACGTTTCTGATGCCTAAAACACCAGCAAAAGGTGTTTTAATATTTAATTTGTCTATTTGTGCTTTAATATTTTCAATATCTGCCTTATAGGATTCATATTGGGATTTAGCTTCATCAAGATCTTTTTGTGATGCATTTCCTTGACGAACTAATTTCTCAATTCTGATAAAGTTTTTTTCTGCTGAATCAAATTTTGCTTTTGTTGAATTAAGTGTTGCTTGTTCAACAGCATCGTTTAATTGAACTAGTGTAGTTCCTTTATCAACAACACTACCTGATGTGAAGTTGATTAATGTTATGCGACCAGCACTTTCGTTTGTAATATTGAGACCTTGTTGCGGCTCAATAAAACCAATAGCACTTATTGTAGGTTTCCATTGAGACTTTTTAATTGTTATAACTGAAACTGGATTTAGATTTGGCTTCCTATTAGCCATAGCTTCTGCAATTAAATGTTCTTTATACATGTTAAAAATTATCGTTGAGCCGAAACATACGACAATTGTTAATACTACAATAGCCTTCCACAGTTTCATATATAGTCCTTTATGAATATTAAAAGTATTTTTGGATAAGTGTATAGTAATATAACTAAGCTTACAATCAATAATATTCAAGTTAGTTGACAGGGTTTAAATTTTATATAAAATGTGTTGTTCGAGAGAATGCTTCCGTAGCTCAGTTGGATAGAGTATTGCCCTCCGAAGGCAATGGTCACGGGTCCGACTCCCGTCGGAAGCGCCAAATAATTATTGCGAATGTGGCGAAATTGGTAGACGCGCTAGGTTCAGGTCTTAGTGTCGAAAGACATGAGGGTTCAAGTCCCTCCATTCGTACCATAATATCGAATTTTGATTGTCAAAATTGAGAAACGTTGTTTATTAAGAAAGATATTTTCTTGTATAAAAATATCAATAAGCAATATTATTTCAGTATCCATTTTAAAACCAATATTTAGTTTGATTCTTAAGTAAATAGATAGTACCGCTTTTATAAACTTGTCTTGAAAGGAAGTTAGTTCATACATTGTTATGAATATGATTAAAATGGAATATTGTCATTAACGATGCGTAAAAGAACTATTATTTTTTTTAAAGATATTATTTGTTAATTCTTTAAAAAATAAGGCCAAAATTCTTTATGAATTTTGGCCTTATAAAGTACTTATTGGAAGATTAACTTTCTGTAGCTAATTTTTGTTCCTTAGGTTTGTATTTTGTAAAATATCTCATTACTAATACGAAGAATACAGGTACAAAGAATATTGCTAAAATTGTTGCAGATATCATACCACCAATTACACAGATTCCAATTTCGTTACGACCTGCAGCACCAGCTCCAGTACTTAGTGCTAGCGGTAGAACACCAAGTATAAAGGCCATTGATGTCATGAGAATTGGTCTTAATCTAATTTTTGCAGCTTCAATTACGGAGTTTGTTAGTCCATAACCTTTATCGTACAGTTCTTTAGCAAACTCTACTATAAGAATTGCATTCTTAGCAGACAAGCCTACTGTGGTAAGTAAACCAACTTGGAAGTATACATCGTTTTCTAGAGGTCTTGTCCAAGGTAATAAGCTAGGGAATACTTGAGTAAGGTATGCTGCACCAACCGCACCGACAATACCAAGTGGTACAACCATCATTACAGAGAATGGGATACTCCAACTTTCGTATAATGCAGCTAAACATAAGAATACAAAAAGTAATGAAATGGCATAAAGAGATGCTGCTTGTGAACCTGATTGTTTTTCTTGAAAAGACACTCCATGCCATGCTACATTGTATTTCCCTTCTAAATTAGTAACAATGTTTTCCATTGCATCCATAGCTTGGCCTGTTGATATTCCTGATACAGCTTCGCCGTTAATTTGTACAGAAGGAATACCATTAAATCTTTCAAGTCTTGGTGATCCATATGTCCACGTTGTGGTTGCAAACGATGTAAATGGTACGAGCTTGTTTTGAGAATTTCTTACATACCATTTCTCGAAGTCTTTTGAACTCATACGAGATGAAGCTTCTGCTTGTACATATACATTCTTAATTCTATTGTTATGAATAAAGTCATCAATATAATTAGAACCCCAAGCTGTTGATAAAGTTGTATTGATATCAGCAATGCTAAGTCCTTGAGACATTGCTTTTTGATAATCAACATTAACGTTTAGCATTGGAGTGTCATCCATACCATTTGCACGTACCTTTGTCAGAATATTTTTGTTATTTCCTTCGGCGGCTTTTTTAATAATATTGTTACGTGCATTAAGCAGTGCTTCATGACCTGCTCCTTGCTGATCTTGTACGTATAGATCAAATCCCGCTGCTGTGCCCAACTCAGGAATAGCTGGTAAGTTGAAAGGTATAACTAAACCTTCTCTAATACTCATTAATGCTGGAAACGCTCTACCAACGATTGCTCGAACATGTGAGTTTTGGTCTTTTCTCATAGACCAATCTTTTAGTTTGACGAAGGCCATACCAGCATTTTGTCCTGAACCAGAGAATGAAAATCCAGCTACTGTCATAACAGATTCTACAGTCGACTTTTCATTTATTAAGAAATATTCTCTCATTTTGTCAAGTGTTTCAGTTGTTCTTTCAATTGTTGCACCTGAAGGAAGTTGAACCATTACCATTAAAACACCTTGGTCTTCTTCAGGAAGGAATGAAGAAGGTATTTTAATGAACATATATCCCATGGATATACATATTCCAATATATATTACAATATATAAAATTATAGATTTAACAACGTATTTTACAAAGCTTACGTACAAACTGCTAAACCAATTAAAACATTTGTTAAAAAGATTTAAAAGTTTAGATAAAAGTAATTCATATGATTTGTCTGCAATTACATCTTTAATTTTTAGAAATAAACCAATTGCTCCTTTATAATTTGATGTTTTGTATCCTTTAGGTTGGAGCAATGTAGCAGAAAGAGCAGGTGTTAGTGTTAGTGCAACAAAAACAGATAGAAGCATTGCAGAAACGATAGTAATAGAGAATTGTCTATATATTACACCTGTAGAACCTCCAAAGAATGCCATTGGAATAAATACAGCAGCAAGTACTAATGCTATACCAATCAAAGCACCTGTAATTTGATCCATTGATTTTCTTGTTGCTTCTATTGGGGATAGGTTTTCTTCTGTCATTATACGTTCGACATTTTCAACAACAACTATAGCATCATCTACTAAAAGTCCAATAGCAAGAACTAAACCAAACATTGTAAGTGTATTGATCGAGAATCCAAGTACCGACATAACACCAAAAGTACCAAGTAGAACTACTGGAACAGCTATAGTAGGAATTAATGTAGCTCTAAAGTTTTGCAAAAATATGTACATTACTAAAAATACAAGAATAATTGCTTCAAATAATGTATCAATAACTTCACCTATAGAAACTTTAATAAAAGGTGTTGTATCAAATGGCATTACGGTACTAACATCTTTAGGATAGTACTTAGATAGTCGTTCTACTTCTTTTTTTACTAGCTGTGCTGTACCAAGCGCATTTGCACCTGTAGCTAATTCTATGGCAATACCAACTGTTGCTTTGCCATTATATTTTGCATCAAAATTATAATTGGCATTTCCTAGCATTACACGTGCAACGTCTTTTAACAATACTTTAGTACCATCTTCGTTCATACGTACAACGATGTTTTGGAATTGTTCAGGAGTGTTTAAACGAGATTGACCAGCTATTGTATAAGTATATACTTGTCCTTTTGTGGCTGGTGCTCCTCCTAAAGAGCCATAGGTGATTTGAGCATTTTGTGCTTTAATTGCCGCTAAAACTTCAGGAACTGATAAATTTACGTGATTTAATTTGTCGGGATCAATCCATACTCGCATTGAATACTCAGAACCAAAAACAGTTATGTCACCTACACCTTGAACACGACTTAGTGGTTCTTGCATATTTGCTATTGCATAGTCTGCAAGGTCAACTTCTTTATGTTCAGGATTATCAGAAACTAAACCTACAACCATTAGAAAGCTATTAGTACTCTTTTGTACATCAATACCATTTTGTTGAACCACTGTAGGCAATTGAGATTGACATTGCTGAAGTTTATTTTGAACTTGAACTTGAGCTATATCAGGATCTGTTCCCGGTTCGAAAGTTATTTCTATTTCAGATTGACCATATGAATCAGAGGTTGATGTCATGTACATATAACCGTCTAAACCAATCATGTTTTGTTCGATGATTTTAGTCATGGTATCTTCAACAGTTTTTGCATTAGCACCAGGATATGTTGCACTAATAGAAATTGAAGGCGGTGCAATTGTTGGGTACTGAGATACAGGCAACGTGTTAATAGCTAACAATCCTGCAAGCATGATAACTATAGCAATTACCCATGCAAAGATTGGTCTATCTATAAAAAATCTAGCCATTATAATTCCTCTAAATTATTAGCTTTTGGTTGATCTAATGCATTTTTTTCAATGGGATTGATAGGTGCACCAGGACCAATTTTTTGAAGATTAGAAGTAATAACGCGGTCACCACTCTTTAAACCTGAAGAAATTACATACATATCATTATATTCATTAGCTAAATCTACTACTCTCATGCCTACGCAGAATTTAAAAGTAGGTGCACAGCCTTCATTTTCAACAGTATATACAATAGATGTTCCATTTGTTTGACGAAGGACTGCCACTTGAGGAATAACTAAGGCATCTTTTTGAATTCCTTCATTAATGGAAGCCTTTATGTACATTCCTGGCAATAGGAGATGATCTGGATTAGGTACGTTTAATCGTACAGCAAGCATTCCTGTGCTTTGGTCAACATTTACTTCGGAGAATTCAAGTGTTCCTTTTTGATTATATTTTTGCCCATCTTCAAAGAATAATTCTGCTTGTTGAGAATTATTATTTTTATCAAATGTGCCATTTATAATATTGCGTTTTAATTTTAAATAGTCTGTTACAGACTGTCCTAGGTCAACATATATAGGGTCTAGTTGTTGAATAGTTGCCAGTTCTTGAGATTGGTTATTTGTAACCAAAGCTCCTTCTGTTACAGCTGAACGACCAATAGTTCCTGTTATTGGAGCATAAACTTTAGTATAACCTAGATTAATTTGCGCTGTTTTAACAGAGGCTTCTCCTGCTAAAACAGTTGCTTGAGCAACCTTATATGCAGCTTCTGCATCATCGTAATCTTGTTTACTGATGGCATTAGTTGTAATAAGCTTTGAATATCTATCGAATTTAATTTTTGTGGAATACAAATTAGCAGTTGCTTGAGCAAGTGTAGCCTTAGCACTTGATAGTTGAGCTTCATAAATAGCTGGATCAATTTGATATAGCTGTTGTCCTTGTTGTACTACAGAGCCTTCTGTAAACATTCTCTTTAAAATAACGCCTGATACTTGAGGTCTTACTTCTGCAGTGCGAACTGCAATTGTTCTTCCAATTAAGTTTGATGTAACGGGTATATTGGCTTTGCTTGCAATTGTGTAATCAACGGCAGATGGTGGCATTTGCATTTGTTGAGCAGATTGCTCACCACCACATGCTGACAAGTTTATAGCTAAAAGACAGGCAAAAGTTTTTATTAACTTTTGTTTTGTCATGTTTATTTGCATTTGAGTAGCTCCATTTTTTTTCAAATTTACCATGTTCATTATATAGCAAAAAATTAATTATTGTATACATACAAACATGAATGTATATTATTTTTAATTTTAAAAAACCTTTATATTAGACAGTAGAAGTAATATTGTCGGTAAAACTGTGATGTATGGAATAAAAAATATTTTACATACAAACGTGAATGTATGCTATTCTAATAAAAAATTAGTTAATTTAGAATTAGTAATTGTGTTAGGTGTGGTAGATGGTGAGGAAAACAAGAGAGGAAGCCCTTAAAACAAAAGAAAATATCATGGATGTAGCAAAAGTTTTGTTTTGTAAAAAAGGATTTGATAGAACAAATTTATGTGATATAGCTGATGAAGCTGGGGTTACAAGGGGGGGTGTGTATTGGCATTTCCAAAATAAAGATGAATTATTTCTCGAATTGTGGAAGGCTATGTGCAAGTATGATGTTAGTTATTATAGTCTTGTTAGTACCCAAAAAGCTGAAACAGGTTCCCCTTTGTCCGAAATGAGAATTTGGTTAATGAGTATAAAGGAAATACTACAAGATGAAGAAAATGTGGTTTTTTTGAGAGTTATTGGTTCCATTATGTGGGGGAAACAGGGCTCTAATAGAATTAGAAAACTCATTGAAGATTTTGATAAAGAATTGAAAGGCAGAATTTCATTATTTATTAAAAATGCAATTAATTGTGGTGAATTATCTAAAGAAGTAAATGCTTCTTTAGCATCTAATTATGCATTTGCTGTAATGGATGGATATTTAAAAATGTTTATAGACAATAAAAGTCTTGATTTGATTGAATATACTGAAATGATTATAAACTCTATAATGACACAATTACCATATTTTATAATAAAAGATTAAATAAATATGATATAGTTTTATACGTAAATTTTATTGTGTAAAAATTTTTATATTGATTTTAAAATATGATGTAAATATAATGGTAATGTTGTTTCTTTGAATTACATCACATTTTATCTATAGGTGTTGTAATAATTAAATATAACAATTTACTTATAAAAAAGCTTCAATTTATAGAAGATAATGGAAGAAAATATTATGAAGAAGACTTTAGTTGCTGTTGCCGTATTAGGTGCACTATCTGTATCATCAATTACTTTTGCTGCTGAAGCAGGTACATCATATGTTGGTGTTAAAGCTGGTTGGGGTCATGTAGAAGCTCATAGTGGTCGTAATGCTGTTGGTGTTTCTACAGATGAAAAAAATGATTATACTTATGGTTTGTATACTGGATATAATTTCTCAAAGTTCTTTGGTGCAGAAATTGGTTATGACTATTTAGGCCAATATAGCAATAAAGGTGCTTATAATGGTACAAATTTAGGTGATTACACAGTTCATGGTGCAGAAATTGCTACTTTAATTGGTTTACCTTTTAATGAAACAGATGATGTGTTTTTAAAATTAGGTGGATTGTATGCTAATACTAAAGATGATAATTTTGATTCAACAGGTTCAAAATTTGTTCCATTATTAGGTTTAGGTTCACGTGTAGCTTTTGGTGATTTCTTAGTAAGACTTGAGTATACATATGCTCATAAATTTGCTGAAATTAATGATTTTGGTTATGCACCAGATTTAAACAATCTTTCTTTAGGTTTAGAATATAAATTTGGTGGTGCAGAACCTGTTGTTGCTGCAGCTCCTGCTCCAGAGCCTGCTGTTCAACCACAGACAGTTATTGTAGAAAAGAATTTTGCTTTAGACTCAACAGCATTATTTACTTTAGGTAGTTCAAAACTATCTAACACTGGTAAAGATAGTGTAGCAAAAGTATCAAGTGAAATTAAGAATAACGATCTAAAAAATGTACAGATCAAGGTAGAAGGTCATACTGACCGCATTGGTTCTGATGAAAGCAACATGAAGTTATCAAAGGCTAGAGCTCGCACTGTTGTAGAAGAATTCGTTGCTGATGGCATTGATCCAAGTGTTATTACTGCAGAAGGTTATGGTGAATCAAAGCCTGTAACTGGTACAAAGTGTGATAAGATTGCTAATCGCGCAAAGTTAGTTGAATGTTTAGCTCCTGATCGTCGTGTTGAAGTTAAGTTCAGTGGTGTTTCACAGGAAACAGAAACTAAGTAATTTTACTTATATTCGATAATAGTTAAAAAAAGGCTTAAACTTTGTTTAAGCCTTTTTTGATTAATTGTAAGGCTATGAAAAATAATTTAAAATTTATTGTAAATACAGGTGATTAAATATGGAATATTCCATGACAGCAGAATTCGCTCCACAAAGAGCAGCATGGATGTTATGGCCTTTAGGAAATAACGTTTTATGCGTGAATGAGATACCTTTGCAAAAAATATTTGCTAGAGTTGCAATGGCTATTTCCATGGCCACTCCTACATTTGTAGTGGTTCCTAAAAATCAAGTAGATAGAGCTAGTTTTATCATTCCAAAGCATATTAATCTTGTAACTGTTGATGAATATAATTATGGCCTTATGAATAATTTCCCTTTTATACTAAAAAATGCACAAAAGGGAGGAGTAAAAGCTTTATGTGGAAAAAATACAGACGCATTTTCTTATGAAATTGTAGAACACCATAAAATTTTAAAAGAGAACATAGGTATAAATCTAGATCCTCTAGCTTTTACAGTAGATGGGAAAGGAACGTGTATTGTTACAGAGGAGTATTTTAAGTCCCAAAACCTAGAATTATCGAGGGATGATATTTCTCTGTTTATATGTAAAAATTTGGGTGTTACCAAGATTATTTGGTTAAAACAAGGTATGTATGGAGACAGATTTAAAGGATACATTGATAATTTATGTGTTTTTATTAGGGAAAGAGAAGTAATTTTGCATTGGTGTGAGGATGAAAATGATCCGCAATATAAAATATCTAATGATGCTTTAATTGTATTGCAAAATACTACGGATGCGTTGGGAAGAAAACTAATAGTACATAAATTATTAACGCCAAAGATTTTTAATATAAATAATGGTGAATCCATTAATCATAATATTAACTTAAATTTATATGCTTCATATGTTGGCTTTATCATTTCTAATGAGCGGGTTGTTATGCCATTATTGGATCCAAATAAGGATAACATGACAATATCATTCATGCAGCGATTGTTTCCAGATAAAGATGTTATAGGTGTGGACGCAAAAGAGTTTATTGAAATTGGATTGAATTTACGCAGATTGGCAGTTCAAATCCCTAAGTAACAAATTATTGTGACATAGTTATAATTTAAATATACAAAAGCAATTGAACTGATAAGTTAGGTAAGTAATATTTAGCTATTCATTTATAGGTAATAGCTAAATATTCAAGATAATTTTTGATTAACAAAATTTTTGAAATAATTTGTGAGTATTACTCGTCAGAGTACGCATAATCATATTTTGAGTCATTATAGTTGTCATCTATAAATGATATTATATTTGTTAAAATATTCTTAACATCTGCAGCAATTCTTGGTGAGACAATGACAACCATTTCTGAAAATGGTTTTTGATTTTCCCATTCTGCTTGATTTGCCACAGGATAGCACTCACCACAAACGCCGTGTATTATAAATGGATAGCCTTCACCAAAATCAAAAATACCTTTAAGTCTTAAAACAGAGCTTCCAAATTGATTATTTATCATATTAAATGCTTGTAATACACTGATTCTATTAAGAGGTTTGTCAAATTTAAGACTAATTGTTTGGTAGTCAGAGTGTGTTTTTAATATTTGATTAGTTGAGACACTACTTAATTTGACAGGCTTAATGCTTGATGCTAATTTGAGATCATCGCGTTTAGAATTTATCCAAGCCATAATTGTTTTTAGATCTTTTGGCGTGTCAAAAACATCATATGAAGTAAAGGCTTCTATAGGGGTATTGTTAATTCCTGCTGTGTATAATTTAGCGGAAGGATTCAGATTGGTAGCAGTACTTATTAAAATATCCAAATCATTTTTAGATATTCGGTCTTCTTTACTAATTATGATTTTATCTGCTAGAGCAATTTGTTTTACAGCTTCATAATTTTTAGCCAATTCATCTTTTGCATTCACACCGTCAATTACTGTAATAGTGCCTGCAAAACTGTAATTGCATTCAATTTCTATATAATCAAATAATAATGTGATAATTGGAGCAGGATCAGCAATTCCTGTTGTTTCAATGATTACTCTATTAAAAGAAAGTTCACCTTGCTGTTTTTGATCTGCTAAAAATTGTAAAGCATTTACAAGTCCGTCTTGGACACTACAACATATACATCCAGAATCAAGTAGAACGACAGGGCTTTCCGAAGATATTAGTTTATCATCAATGCCAATTTCACCCACTTCGTTAATAATTAATACAGTGCCTTTCATTTTAGGAGTGTTGATAATTTTGTTCAATAAAGTTGTTTTACCACTTCCTAAAAATCCTGTTAGTATTTGTAATGGAACTTGAGATAGTAGTTTGTTCATTTTAATTCTCCATTATTATGTTTTTGGCCGAGACTATATTTTTACAAATGTTATACCAATCATTTTTAGCTAATAATTTAATTGAGCTTATATGAGAAGTGCAGCAAGCAGCAATATTTGGTTCCTTATTATACATTTGTATTTTATTAAGTGTTAATCCACCGGATGCCATAAATTGAATGTCATATTTTTTTTGGTTTTTTCTTAAAAAATCAATACCTCCGATTTTATCGGCAGGATAAAATTTTACCACTTTATAACCTAAAGAGTAAGCTGTGGATAAGTTTTGTTCTGAGTTGATATTTGGAATGTAAGGGATATTCTGTTTATAACAGTAGTTTATCAGACTTTCATTAAATTCAGGTGATACCAATATATCTACACCCAATAAATGAGCTTTTTTAATATCCATTATTGTGGTACATGTTCCTGCCATAATGCAAGTATTTGGATATTTGTTTTTAATTTCTTTAATGATATGTTGTGAGTAAGGAGCGCACATCTTGACTTCCATACTCTGAAAACCAGCATCATTATACAATTCAAGTAATTTCCCAATTTGATTAATTGAGCAAACTTCAATTATGGGAATAATTTTACATTTTTTGATTATTTCTAATGTTTTTGTGAAAAAAAGATCATTACCTTTCATCAGTATCTTCATCATCTAATTCAAAAGGACTATAGTCAAAATCATTTTTGTATTGATAATCATTGTCATTTAAAGGGTTGCCATCCGAATCTAAAGCTACGCCATCTTCATTGAAGATGGTATTTTCTTCCCAATAACCGTTCTCATCTGTATAGTAAAATGTTTCAACGTTTTCATCTTCATCTTCATCTTCTATCATTTCATCATCAGGTAAATTGTCACAATCTTTGTCTATTAAACTCATATTAAAAACCTTGTGTTGTAATGGTACATTTCGAACTTATATATACTAGCTCATTTTTGATAATTAGATACAAAATTATTTAAGTAATGATGAAATGAAGTCATTAATTGTTTTTATAGCAATGGATTGAATTTCATCTTTTTCTAAAAGCAAATCATGGAAGGAATTATTAATAATTTTCATCTTTGGTTTAAATGGATCTTGGTTATGTTTCATAACAAAATTTTTACTACGATTAGAGTTAACAATATTATCGTTATTTGCAATTATAAAAAGAGTAGGAACAGGAAGTTCCCACTTTTCATTTGTTAATATTGAAATATTGTTGAGAACTTCGTATAACCATTGGTTTGTCATTCCACCAAGTCTTGCGTTGGGATATTTTTTATATAGATTAAAATATGCATCATGTCTTTTTTGATCATGAGTGTTAGCGTTGACACCAAAAATTCTAGGTTTAAAGGTGTCGTTTCTGTAAAAATAGCTATCCTTGGTGGTGATAAATGATTTGAGCTTTAATAATACTTTTAATATGCTTATAGGAATAGGTGCTTTTATTCCTAAAAATGGAGATATAAAAATAACACCATATAAATTTATGGGTAAAAGTTTTTCTTTTAAAAATCTTAGTGTTATCGCTGCTCCCATTGATATGGCTATTATAAAAGTAGGTATATTTAATGAATTATTCTTTATAATAAACTCTAGATCGTCAACATATTGCATAAATGAATTTATATGACACTTATCTTTATTTTCTAGTATTCTGTCACTAAAACCTTGTCCACGATGATCATATACCGTAACAGCAATTTTAAAACTTGCTAAATTTTCAGCTAATTCGTTATATTTTAATAGACATTCATTTTTACCTAGTACGAGCAATACATGAGCTATAGGAGCTATAGGCATATATTGTAACTCTTGCAGTTTAATACCATCAGTAGTAATTAAATGTTTTGGGGTAGGTAAACATCTTTCCATTTTAAGCTTTTTTTCTAACAACTTTTATGACGTTAGGGACTGCTTTAACTTTACGCATAATATCTGCTAAATGAATTCTGTCTCTAACTGTAATTACAAGGTTGATTATATATATTTGACCTTCTTTTTCTTCAGAGCTAATACCATCAATGTTTGCACCAGCTACGGATACAGCATTACTAATTTCACCTAAAATTCCTTGTGAATTAATAATTTCAATTCTCAACGTGGTCTCAAAAACACTATTACAAGCAGTAGTCATATCCCAAGTTACAGGTAGGCATTTTTCAGTAGAATTTGACATTTTTATATTGGCACAATTCATATTGTGAATAACTAAGCCCTTACCGGGGTTCACATGCGCAATGATAGGATCTCCAGGTATTGGTCTACAACAATTTCCAAATACATAGCTTAGTCCTCCAGTACCATTAATTGCTGAAGGTGCAATTGTCGCATGAGGTACAGTCCCTGTTGGCGTATCCATTGATTCATGATTAAGTAACCTATTAGCAACAATAATTGTAAATACGTTTCCTAAAGCAATATCAGTGTATAGGTCATTAATGGAATTTTCGTTAAATTCTTTTAGCACAACATCTATATGATTAGCCGAAATATCTTCTATTTTAATATTACCTAAAGCATTTCGTAGTAATCTTTTTCCCAAAATTTGGCATTCTTCAGCCCTTAAGCTTTTTAGGTATTGTCTAATCTTGCTACGTGCTTTTGACGTTATAACGCTATTTAGCCACATGGCATTCGGATTAGCGACAGGTGATGTGAGTATTTCTACACTTTGGCCTGATGAAAGAGGTCTAGTTAATGGGTATGGGTGATGATCTACTCTCGCACCTATACAATGTTGACCTATATCGGAATGAACAGCATACGCGAAATCTACAGGCGTTGAGCCTATAGGTAGTTCAAAAATTTTACCTTCTGGAGTAAATACATAGATTTCTTCTGGGAATAAATCACTTTTTACGCTTTCAATGAATTCGAATGAATTACCAGCACTTTGTTGTAATTCAAGTAGATTTTTTAGCCATCTTTGAGCGTGTATTTGCGCGGTTGAATCAGTAGGTTCAGATCCATTAAGTTTGTAAAACCAATGTGCAGCGACACCTCTGTCTGCCATTTGATCCATATATTCAGATCTAATTTGAATTTCAATGGGAACACCATGTGGTCCGACTAGAGATGTGTGCAATGATTGATAGCCATTAATTTTAGGAATTGCTATATAATCTTTAAAAGAACCTGGACGAGGCTTAAATAAATTATGCATTTGTCCCAAAACACGATAGCAATTATCTACATTTTTTACAATTACTCTAAATCCATAAACATCCATTATTTCGTGGAATTGAATTTCTTTTAGTACCATTTTAAGATAAATAGAATAGATATGCTTTTCCCTACCGAGTAATCTATATTCTATACTGGATTCATTTAGGCGTCCTTTTATGTCCTCCATAATGGATCCTATTATTTCTTTACGGTTATTTCTTGCTCTTTTTATTGCTTCTTTTAATATTCTGTATCTCATAGGATACATAGCTTCAAAACCTAATTCTTGTAATTCATTTTTAATACTGTTTATCCCCAATCTATTGGCAATTGGAGCAAATATTTCCAATGTTTCTTTTGCAATTCGGCGTCGTTTGTCTGGTCGTAGAGCTCCTATTGTTCTCATGTTATGAGTTCTATCAGCTAGTTTAATTAATATAACTCGTATGTCACTTGTCATAGCCATGATCATTTTTCTGAAATTTTCTGCTTGCGCTTCTTTGTGATCACGAAATTGTAATTTATCGAGTTTAGTAACACCAATAACTAAATTTGCAACAGTATCCCCAAAAAGAGTTCTAAGCTGTCCCTCTGTAATTGGAGTATCTTCAACAACGTCATGTAGTAAAGCCGCTCTTATTGCATCACAATCTAAGTGCATTTCTGCTAATATTATTGCAACTGCAACTGGATGGGTAATATAAGGTTCTCCACTTGACCTGTTTTGGCCTTCATGTGCGTTTTTTGCAGTAGTAAAAGCCTGTTCGATTTTTGCTACCTGCTCAGGAGGAAGGTATGTTACTAATACTTTTTTTAAATTATCAAATAGATACAAGATATCACCTTATTAGTAAACAAAACACTGCTTGATTATACCACTTTGCTTTTTATTCAAGAATAAAAAGAGCCAATATTAAGCATATTGTCTGCATAAATGCAAAGTGGGGGAGTTTTATTTAAAAACTAGTTACTCAAAAACATAAGGGAATCTTTTATAAAAAGGTTCCCTTACATTGAATAAATAATAATTTATAGATATTAATTGAATAAAGAAATATCTTCCAACTCTGGTACACTAACCTGTTCATTGTATTCATCAGATTTGCGTAATCTACCTTTCTGATCCTGCTTATCCATGAATTCTTCGGAAATTAATCCTTCTTCAATTTCGCGAATAGCTATTACAGTTGGCTTATCATTTTCTAATTCTACTAATGGATCACAACCATTTACAGAGATCTGACGAGCGCGACGAGCTGCAATCAGCACTAAGTCAAAACGATTACCAACTTGCTTTACCGCATCCTCTACCGTAACACGAGCCATGTTATCTCTCCTTTTTATCAATTCTTGCAGATTATATCACCCAAGATAATGGTCGGCAATTAAAAAACTTTATTTACTTCTGTTCTGAGTTATGAACATGCTGTTCTACTCTTTAATATAACCTTCTAAAAGATTTTTGATTATATCTTTATGTTTGCTTTCTTGGTATGAAAGCTTGTGTCTATATGCATTTATAATTGACCAAAAAGCACTTAGACTTGTATTAAAATCATCGTTTATTATGCAATAATCATATTCATTGTAATGACTAATTTCTCTTTGAGCCTTATTCATTCTTTCAGCTATGATTTCTTCACTATCCTGACCACGTTTATGTAATCTAGAATTTAACTCATTTAAGCTAGGGGGGAGAATAAAAACGCTTTTTGCTGAAGGTTCTTGTTTTCTAATCTGTTGAGCTCCTTGCCAATCAATGTCAAGGAAAACATCTTGCCCTTTATTCAATGAATCCTGAACAAGTTCTCTTGATGTACCATAATATTTATCAAAAACATGAGCCCATTCATAGAAAGCATTTCTATCAATTAATTTTTTAAATTCATCTTCAGAAACAAAATGATAGTGTACTCCATCTATTTCACCATCTCTCATTTTTCTAGTCGTATGGGAAACAGACATATACATACTTTTATCAGCATTATAATTATCAAACAGTGCTTTCAATAAACTAGATTTGCCTGCTCCACTAGGAGAAGATATTATAAATAAAGTTCCTTTCATATTTAAGCCTCGTAATTATTCCATGCTTTTTCATCAAATTCGCTTTCATCTGATACTATATTTGATGTGTCTGAAGTAGCTTCATGTAAATCAGAGTAATATCTGTCCAATATTATTTTTGCTTCTTCCACGCCAGTACCTTTAAGTGATGAAAACATTACAATTTGGTAACTTGAACCGAATTCAATCAGTTTGTGTTTAACTTCAGCAAAAGCTTTCTTTTGGGCGTTTGTTGCAAGTTTATCGCATTTCGTAAGAAGAATAAGAACTTGTAAATTTGCAAGAGTTGCCCAAGTTATTATTTGCCTGTCTAAGTCTTTTAGAGGATGCCTAATATCCATTAAAAGAACTACAGCTTTAAGAGATCGGCGCTTTTGCAAATATTCTGTCAAAGAACGTTGCCATTTCTTTTTTACAGCTAAAGGAACCTCGGCAAAACCATAACCAGGTAAGTCAACAATTCTTCTATTTTCTTCTATTTCAAATAAGTTTATTAATTGTGTACGTCCTGGAGTTTTACTTGTTTTGGCCAAATTTCTTTGATTGGTCAGAATGTTAAGAGCCGATGATTTACCTGCATTTGATCTGCCGATAAAAGCGATTTCAATTCCAATATCATCAGGTAATTTTGTAATATCTGGTGCACTGGTTATAAAGTGAGTTTTATTAAAATTAAGCATGATTTGATTATAATTCAAGACTTCAACGTGTTTTTAAGCACTTGAGAAAAAGGTTGTATTGTCATTATATATTAAAAAATACAACCATGTTATAAAAAAGTGAGTATCTTAAAGTCCTAACGATGCAAGGAGATCATCAGCATTGTCTTGTTGTGAAGTAGACGAAGGGGCAGATTCAACCTTTTTTTCTTTATTTTCTTTTTTTTGTGCTGCTACGTTTGCTAGAATTTCATCAGGATTAACTTCTGTTTGAGGTGTGAAATCATCCATTTGCACAAAATTAGTATCATCCATGGCTAATTCCATGTAAAAAATATTATTTTTTTCTGTGTAGAATGATACTCTATGAGCTTTTGGTTTATCTAAATTAGCATTAACACTAATTCTTACCTGTCTATTGAGTGTTAACATTTTAGGCTGACTTTGGGTTATTGATGTATGCAAATCTTGGCTAATTTTTGAGGTGAAATCGCCTAATATCTGATTCATTAATTCTCCCATAACGTTGCCCACTTCATCAGAAGTGTACACTGTTGCTAGTTCTTCTTTTGGGAGTCCCATATTAAGTAAATAATTTGAATAAACTTCCATAGCTGCATCTCCTGTAAAATTGATTACAACTAATCCAGAAAAAGCTCCATCAAATAATACAAAACAACCTATGTCAGGTTTTAAACATGTTTTATTAATTTTTTGAACCATTGGTGAAAAATTAATATCATGGTGGGTTGCTTCTGTTAAAACTGAAGTTACAGAATGGCAGAGTTTAAGTAGAAAGTCTGTAGTTTTTATAATTGCACCGTTGTTGTTTTCCTTAATTTTCTTGCCCATATTAACTCCATAGATGAATAAAATAGCAAAACTAATTCTAATGAAAAATGTAATTTTATTTTTTGCTATTTGTCATGTTTTGAAAATTACTACCTCATTCTGAATCTTATTTCACTAAATAAATATATTTGGATACAAAATATGGTAAAGAATAAAATTATGTAGTACTTTCAACGTTTGAATTATTTATTCATCTTTAGGTCTATATTTTAATATTTCATAAAGCGCAAAAAATTGATATGGAATGATAAGAACTACACCGCCAATCAAACATATTGCCATGTATTTATCAGGAATATTAGGCCAACCAAAAAAATGACTAGCGATGCCAATTGCAAGTAGAAAAATGCCAATAGCATATAAAGGCTTGGTCCATAGAGGGGTTTTTATAATTATCTTCATTTTGATTTTTAACTTAGTTTAAATTAAGGATTATATGTGAATAATCCCTAATTTTATATCATGGATATGGTATTTTTCAATTATTGTTAATTTAATTAAGTTTTTTATTATAATTATTCCATATTAAGTTCTTTCAATTTTCTTGTTAGAGTGTTTCGTCCCCAACCAAGCAATCTCGCAGCTTCTTGTTTATGGTCATGTGTAAATGAAAGAGCTGTTTCTAGCATTATTTTTTCAAATTCTGGGGTGGCTTCTTCTAAAATATTTATATCCCCGTTGTGTAAACGAGTTGCTACCCAATCTTTCAATAGTTCTTGCCAAGTTGCTCGTAATATATTTTTATTTGTAGAGTTTTCAATATTGTTATCTTGTTCTACTATAGAATTAGATATTTCAAGTTTATCAGAATTAAGCAATAATTCAGGTGGCAGATCTTGTATTAAAACTTCTTGACCAGAAGCCATGACTGTAATCCACCTACAAACATTTTCAAGTTGACGTACATTCCCTGGCCAAGGCAAAGAACATATAAATTTCTCTGTATCAGGGTGTAAAATTTTAGGATCTACATTTAATTCACAAGCCGCATTATTTAAAAAGCGTCTAGCTAATCTAGGTATATCTTCTTTGCGATCTTTTAACGCAGGTAAATATATTCTAATTACATTTAATCTATAAAATAAATCTTCTCTAAATTTTCCTTCAGAAACCAATTTTTCTAAATTTTGATGAGTCGCCGCAATTATACGCACGTTTACCGATACTGATTGGTGTCCACCAACTCTATAAAATTCTCCATTTGCTAGAACTCGTAAAAGTCTTGTTTGCACATCTAAAGGCATATCACCAATTTCATCCAGAAAAAGTGTACCTCCGTTAGCTTGTTCAAATCTGCCTTGTCTAGAGTTACTAGCACCAGTGAATGAGCCTTTCTCGTGACCAAATAATTCGGATTCAATTAGTTCTTTAGGAATTGCTGCCATATTTAGTGCAATAAACGGTTGGCTACTTCTTATGCTATGTTTGTGTAGTGCATGAGCAATTAATTCTTTACCTGTTCCTGATTGACCATTAATTAGAACACTAATTGAGGATTTTGAAAGACGACCAATTGCTCTAAATACTTCCTGCATTGCAGGAGATTCACCAATTATATCGGTTGATACCTGTTCATATTCTGTAAGAGGTGTTTTATTATTTTGTTCTAAATATTGAGCTTCAGCTTTTCTAACTATTGCAACTGCTTCATCAATGTCAAAAGGTTTTGGTAAATATTCAAATGATCCATTTTTATATGAATTTACCGCGCTAGAGAGATCACTATGAGCTGTAGTAATAATTACAGGAATTTCTGGTTTTATTTTATGTATTTCTTGTAACATTTCTAAGCCATCAATACCTGGCATTCTTATGTCTGAGATGATAACTTCAGGTATTTCCTTATTGATAGCTTTTAGAACGGATTCACCGTCTTCAAAAGTCTTGCAATCAAATCCTTCTTGGGTTAATGCTCTTTCTAACACGAATCTAATTGAGCTGTCATCATCTACAATCCATACTTTCGCTGACATTTATAATTACTCCTTTAGTGGTAGAAAAATAGAAAATTCTGTATAGCCACTTGTGCTACTGCATTCGATTTTGCCGCAATGTTGATCAACGATATTTTGGGATATTGATAATCCTAAACCTGTGCCACCGGAACGACCTGTTACCATAGGGTAAAAAATGGTATCCCTTATATTTTGTGGTACTCCCGGCCCATTATCAATAATTTGAATTAGTATTGCAGTTTTGGCTACATTTCCATGTATGCTAATTCTATATACTGCTCTAGTTTTTAAAGTAATTAATCCATTTACTACATTTTTTTCTTTTAGAATTAGAATTGCATTGCAAACAATGTTTAATATTGCTTGTTGTAGCTGATCAGGATCCATTTCTAATTCAGGTATTGAAGGATCATAATCTCTGCGTATTTTTATGTTACTTGGAAGATCCATACAAACAAGTTTTCTAACTTTTTCCAAAACTTCGTGAATATTATTTATGGTGCGTTGTGTTGCTCTTTGAGGTCCAAGTAGTTTGTCTACTAAGTTTTTAAGCCTGTCTGCTTGTTCAATGATGACTGATGTATAGTCCTTTACATCCTGTTGGCCTTTAAATTGACGTTCAAGTAGTTGTGCCGCGCCTCGAAGCCCACCTAAAGGATTTTTAATTTCATGTGCTAATCCTCTAATTAAGTCTCGGGCTGCTATTTGCTGTGCATGTTGTTGTACTTCTTGGTTGATCTTTCTTTGTTGATCAATTTTCCTAAGTTCAAGTAATAACAATCTTTCGTCTTTTTCATCAATTGGTGTAACTGTAACTTCAGCTAATAATGATATGCCTTCGGTTACA
Organism: uncultured Enterobacterales bacterium; assembly: GCA_964615195.1. Classification (GTDB taxonomy): domain Bacteria; phylum Pseudomonadota; class Gammaproteobacteria; order Enterobacterales; family Succinivibrionaceae; genus HGM20899. The sequence continues at coordinate 16,459 of CAZTNG010000011.1, read as the reverse complement.
AAAGTTACTTCATGGTCTGTATAACCTAAACCTATGTTTTTATTTTTTAATGTTTCAAGTCTTTCAAAATCAAAATTTGAGTAATCAAAAACACCAAAAAGGGGTTTGTTCAAAAATTTTCTTGAACTAAGGCTAAACAGCTGCTCTGTAGCAGGATTAATATATTTAATGGTTAGTTCAGAGTCTAAAAAAATAACAGCCGTCATCATATTCTCAAGAATGTAGGCTGTTATTGATTGCTTGTTACACATTAAAATTCCCTAAATTGATGCAACGCACTAATATAGTGCATGTGAATGACTTGTTATGATGCATACTATATTTGGGATATAAGGTTTATTATTACTTGCCTACAGCCACGCGCATCACTGTAAAGTGTACATTTGGTGATGCAAATATTCTGCCATTTTTACAAATCATTTTTACCATAACATTATGTTCTCCCCTCGGTACTGCTGTTACATCCACGCGAGTTGAATTATTTGAGGAAGCCATTAATGATCCATCAATAAAAACTTTCAAGGAATAATCACCCTGTGGTCTAGGTGTAATTCCCGTTACAACTGTAATTGTACCGTTATTTGCGCGTACTTCTTGATTATTTGAAGGTGATAAGACATTAATGTTGTACGTTATATTTTGGGCATTATTATTATTTCTAATGTTTTGAGCTTTAGGTGTATAGTTCGAAGCAGATACGTTTACACTTCCAATTGATTTTGGAGTTGCTACATTTACAGGTTTTGCACCATGTTGCTTCATCGTACGAGCTTCATCTCCGTAGTGACTAACACCATTTTCGTCTACCCATTTATAAACTTCTTCCGCAGTAGCTAAAGTTGTGCAAGTAATACATAATATTAGTGAACACAATATGTTGCTTAATTTCATGATTCATCCCTTTATTTACTTTTTATTAATTAGATTATATGTTTTATAGTAATTATTAAACAACAATTACAGAACAAATTTATGATTATTAATTTATTTATAAATTAAAAATTATTATTTCTTAATAAAAAGGGCTTGCAATAAAGTGTATTGCAAGCCCTAACTAAAAATTTATACTAAATATTTAGTAATATTAAAGTGAGTAGTAAAGTTCAAACTCTGCTGGATGTGGAGTCATACGTATTTTATCAACATCAGCCTGCTTTAATTCACAATAAGCATCAATATAATCATCTGAGAAAACATCGCCAGCAGTTAAGAAGTCATGATCAGCCTTTAGAGATGCTAATGCTTCTTCTAAAGAACCACAAACTTGTGGTATCTGAGCTTCTTCTTCAGGAGGAAGGTCATAAAGATTCTTATCCATAGCTTCGCCCGGATCAATTCTATTAATAATGCCGTCAAGACCAGCCATTAACATTGCTGCAAAAGCTAAATATGGATTAGCCATACAATCTGGGAATCTAACCTCAATACGTACTGCTTTAGGACTAGATACTGCAGGTATACGGATTGACGCAGAGCGATTGCGAGCAGAATAAGCTAGCATAACTGGTGCTTCATAACCTGGTACCAATCTCTTGTAAGAGTTTGTAGAAGGATTGGTAAAAGCATTTAACGCTTTTGCATGCTTCTTAATACCACCAATATACCATAGGGCTAATTGTGATAAACCGCCATAAAGTTCACCAGAGAATAAATTTTTACCATCTTTACCTAAGGACTGATGTACATGCATGCCTGAACCATTATCACCAAAAATTGGTTTTGGCATAAAGGTTACTGTTTTATTAAATTGATCTGCAACATTCCAAAGTACATACTTTTCAATAATTACTTCATCAGCTTTTTTAGTTAATGTGTTGAACTTTGTTGCAATTTCATTTTGACCGCAAGTTGCTACTTCATGGTGATGGGCTTCAATTTCTAATCCCATTTCTTCTAATACCATACACATTGCTGAGCGTAGATCTTGAGATGAATCTGTAGGAGGAACCGGGAAGTATCCACCTTTAACACTTGGACGATGACCTTTATTGCCTTCTTCGTATTCAGTTGTAGAATTCCAAGCAGCTTCAGGATCATCAATTTCAACCATTGAACCTTTCATCTGGCATCCAAAACGCACGTCTTCAAATACGAAGAATTCTGGCTCAGGTCCAAATAATGCGTAATCTGCGATACCTGTTGTTTTTAGATATGCTTCCGCACGTTTTGCAATTGAGCGTGGATCTCTATCATATCCTTGCATTGTTGTTGGTTCAAGAATATCGCAACGAATAATTACAGTAGGATCTGCATAAAAAGGATCAAGTTTAGCTGTATCAGGATCAGGCATAAGAATCATATCTGATTCGTTAATTCCTTTCCAACCAGCGATAGAAGAACCATCAAACATTTTACCGTCGGTGAAGAAGTCTTCATCTACACATGATACAGGAATAGAGATATGTTGTTCCTTACCTTTTGTGTCTGTAAAACGTAAATCAACGAATTTAGCTTCGCTGTCTTTTATAAGCTTTAAAACATCAGCTGCTGACATACTAATAAATCCTCCAACAGGAATTGAATAAAATTTTGTTTAATTCACTAAATGCTAAAATTGTGCCAATAGTAAAAATGGTGTAAATAATAGTGTTTTGTATTTCTAAATATTAAAATTATTCAAAAATGGATCAATAGATCAAAATAAAGCTCTAATAAAGTGCATTGCGCAATAAAAGAGTGCATACAAAATTTATGCAAATAAAATCTGATAAAATTTAATATTAGAAAGTTTATATCTATAATTTATAGAGAATATAGCTTTGTTTATATTATTATAATAATAGGTATAACTTATCCATTTAAACTAACTATATGATAGCTTATTATTGATAATTTAAGTAATTATTTGTTGGAAGAAACTATAATTTTCTCAATTTGGTTATCTAAAATCCCGTTTTTATTAATAGTAAAAATAAATAATTAATAAATTTGTATACTGAATTTAAAGGTAAATTTAGAATTTAATTTTAGTTTCTACGTGAAATATTATTTATTTTTTAAGAAAAAATAATAAAAAAAGCTATAAAACATAATTTTTTATTAAAAAATATAAATATATTTATAATTTTGCTATGAAGATCACAAGTAAATATGTAAAATACACACGAATTTTGAATAACACAGAGGCTAACATGTTAGAGAATCTTCGTAACATTGCCATTATAGCTCACGTAGACCATGGCAAAACAACATTAGTTGATAAATTATTGCGTCAATCAGGTACATTAGATCGTTCATTAGATGGTCAAGAACGAGTAATGGACTCAAACGATATAGAAAAAGAACGTGGTATTACAATATTAGCAAAGAATACAGCTATAGAATGGCATGGTTATAGAATTAACATCGTTGATACACCAGGTCATGCTGACTTCGGTGGTGAAGTTGAGCGTGTTATGAGCATGGTTGATTCTGTTTTGCTTTTAGTTGACGCGGTTGATGGCCCAATGCCTCAAACTCGTTTTGTTACACAAAAAGCTTTTAAACAGGGTTTAAAGCCTATTGTTGTAATCAATAAAGTAGATAGACCTGGTGCACGTCCAGATTGGGTAATTGATCAAGTATTTGATTTGTTTGATAACTTAGGTGCAACAGATGAACAGCTAGATTTCCCAATTATCTATGCTTCTGCTTTAAATGGATATGCTACTTTAGACTTAAACACACCATCCGATAATATGGATCCTTTGTTTCAAGCTATAGTAGATTACGTAGAACCACCTAAGGCTAATCCTGAAGGTGCATTTCAAATGCAGATATCCCAACTTGATTATTCATCATATGTTGGTGTTATTGGTGTTGGTCGTATCATGCGTGGTAATGTTAGACCAAACATGCCTGTAACAATCATTAGTCCTGATGGATCAAAGAGAAATGGCAAGATTGGTCAGGTTCAAGGTTATTTAGGACTTCAGAGATCTGAGGTTGCTGAAGCTTACGCAGGTGATATTGTTGCTATTACAGGTTTAGGGGAATTAAAGATTTCTGATACCGTATGTTGTCAAACTAATGTAGAGGCGTTACCTCCATTATCTGTAGATGAACCAACAGTAACAATGACTTTCCAAGTAAATACTTCTCCATTTGCGGGTAAAGAAGGAAAGTTTATTACTTCTAGAAATATTTTAGAAAGATTACAAACTGAACTTGTACACAACGTAGCATTAAGAGTTGAAACTACAAAAGATCCTGATAAATTTAAGGTGTCTGGTCGTGGTGAATTGCATTTATCAATTTTAATTGAAAACATGCGTCGTGAAGGTTATGAGTTGGCTGTATCTCGTCCAGAGGTTATTTTAAAGATAGTTGATGGCCAAAAGTTTGAACCTATGGAAAATCTCACAATTGATGTCGAAGAACAACATCAAGGTACTGTTATGGAACAGTTGGGTATTCGTAAGGCTGAATTAAAGGATATGGTTCCTGATGGCAAAGGTCGAGTACGCTTAGATTATATAATTCCATCTCGTGGATTAATTGGTTTCCAAACTGAATTTATGACATTAACTTCAGGTACTGGTTTGATTTACCATACTTTTGATAGTTATGGAGAATGGAAGGGCGGTACAATTGGCCAACGTAAAAATGGCGTTATGATATCAAATGCATCTGGTAAGGCTCTTGGATATGCAATATGGTATTTACAAGACCGTGGTAGAATGTTTATTGAACACGCTCAAGAAGTTTACGAAGGACAAATTATTGGTATCCATAATCGTGATAATGATTTAACAGTAAATTGTTTACGTGGTAAAAAATTAACAAACGTAAGAGCTTCAGGAACAGATGAGGCTATTGTGTTGGTTCCTCCTGTACGTATGTCATTAGAGCAAGCTTTAGAGTTTATCAATAATGATGAATTAGTAGAAGTTACTCCAAAGAGTTTGCGTATTCGTAAGAAGTTATTGACAGAACTTGATAGAACTAAAGCTTTCCGTGAAGCTGGTGGTTTGAGAGATCAAGAACAAGTAGATAAATAAAATCTAATTTGATAAAAATAGAGCCTTCATTATGAAGGCTCTTTTTATTCAATAAGTAATAATTTATAAAGTATTACCCTTAAATGTGAACTTTATAAAACACTATAAATTTTGTCCTAAAAATAAGTTATAAAAAATTTTCACATCATATAAAATAATTTATTTGACAAAATAATGAAGAAATTTTATGCAAAGTAAATTAATCAATAACGCAAAACTGTTGTACGCAATTTTTTATAAAAGAACATCTTATTTTAGATTTCTCTTTAAAAGAATGAGAGATGACAATATTGGTGTTCTTGCTTCTTCATTATCATATACAACTATACTATCTTTGATACCTGTTTTGGCGGTATTAATAAGTGTGTTCTCGGTATTCCCAGGGTTTATAGATCTAAGGAATGAATTGATGAACTTCATTTTATCAAACATGATGCCTCAATTTGGAGATGTTTTAAAAGATAATATTAATTCATTTATTGCAAATGCTAATAAAACTACTTTTGTTGGTTTGATTATGCTTGTGGCAATTTCATTGCTTTTAATAAGACGAATAGATTTAACTCTTAATAAAATTTGGCATACAACTCAAAAACGTTCTAGAGTAACAACTTTTGCGGTTTATTGGACTGTACTAACATTGGGGCCCATATTATTAGGAACAAGTATTGCGATATCATCTTCATTAGCAGCTCGTTCATTTTTTGGTTCTACATCTATGATAAATCAAGGTGGTTCTTTTTTAATTAGTGTAATTCCAATGTTTTTATCTTGTGTTATTTATGCAATCATGTATATGACAGTACCAGTAACAAAGGTCAAATTTGTACATTCATGCATAGGAGCAATTTTTGCGTCTGTTGCACAGGAATTAGTAAGAAGACTGTTTACTTTATATATTATTCACTTTTCAAACTATGACATTATTTATGGCGCTGTAGCTGCATTACCTATTTTAATGGTATGGACGCACATAAATTGGAGTGTTGTACTAATTGGTGCTGAAATATCTTCTACAATAAAGGATTATAAAGAGAAAAATTGAAATCATTCGTAGAGAAATAAGATAAAGTTAATTATTTTGTACTGTTAATAATGGTGCAATTTCCTTGAATATGAATTTCTTTATTATCATTGGTAATACTGTTTGTAGATACTAGTTCACCATTTAATTCTTTGTTTTGGGTGTTATAAATAAAGGAAGTACTAAATTTATTATTTAATGCATTACTAGAACTGATAATTTGCAAATTATTAGCATTTAAATTTATTTTTAATTCAAAATCTGTAAATTGATCTATTGCGGTAAGACTGTCATTAAATGCAGTATATAGCTTGTTACAATCAATAGATGGTGGTGTTATTTTATTCATAAATTGAAAGAAGCTGAAATTATCAATTGTAAGTGATTTGCTATAAATAGTTGCACTAATGTTCATTTTATCAAAGTAATTTGTGTTGTTTTTAATTCCAGTAACTTCTAATAAAACTTCTATTTCACCAGAAATTTGGTTTAATAGATCAAAATTTAAATCTTGAATATTTGTTTTTTTGCTTTGATAAATAAGCTTATATTGGTCGTTCATATTTAATGGCCAATAAATAGATAAAGAACCCGTGGAGTTAAAACTATTGGCAGATATAGATTCTAAATGTAATGTATTATTAAGAATGCTGCCACTAAAAGTACTATCTAAAAATGTAAAATCTTTAAATGATATAGTCCCATTACTTACGATAATATTTCCTACACTTAGATTATTAATATTTTGATTTGGTACAAATAATTCAGATATATGGACATTAGTATTCTTTAAACTTAATGGTAATTCACTTATGTATGAAATAAATTCGCAATTACTACAATTTAAATCGTCAATAACAATATCATATGCATCTAAGTATGATTTAAAATTATCTTGAGCAATATCATATGAAATATCACTAAAATTGATTTTTTCAAAATGAATTACATTATTATTGATGTTTAATTCAGTGTTAATATGTCCATTTGCAAATTCCGCATCTATTTGAAAATTATAGGAATCTTTATTTGTTGTTGAATGAGTCTTTTTTATTTTGCCTGGGCCTAAACTTAATTCTGCCAAACGTAAAGACAAAAAATCACCTTCAAAAGAGTTTATATATGAAAATGGATCTAAGATTATTCCACTAAATGAGTTTAATTCAAAATTATCTTTAGTTATATGTGAATTTGTAACTTTAATTGAAGGTATTTTGAATATAAATCCATCGATATTAGGTAATGAATTAAGATTAAAGTTTAAATCATTTGCTTCTAGGTCTTTTGTAATTAATGATTTATCTTGAAGGTTTAACGTACCATTTCCTTGAATGTTTCCGTTTCCTAAATTTACTGAATAAAATAGATCACAGGATATTTCTTTGCATGAATACTCAATTGAGGCATATTTTATATTCTTGTTATTATAATTTAAATTGCTAGCCGACATTTTTCCTTTTGTATTATGTAAAGATTCAAGGAATCCATTTTGTAAATTAAAATTGGAAGTTGTTATAGAAAAATTGCCATAATCTGTTATTGTCGCATCTTTTATCCACAAGTGTTTAATCTCAATATTTTTAAGTAATTGTAAAAAATTTAATAATTTATTTTTAGTAATTTTAGGTTGAATGATATCAACCTCATTAAACCTTAGTGAGTTATCTTTTAGGCCTGAGTAGATGTCTGCTTCAAGATATAATTCAGGTATGACAATTCCAGATTCAGTTTGTAAATCGTAGAAAGCAATAACATTAGGATATAAAGGACTGTATTTAATTTTCCCTATAGTAATTTTTTCATTTAGGTATGTTGATAATAAATGTTCTATTGGTTTGTGTATAAAAGGATCTCTTAAAAAAAATAATAAAAGTAATGTTAGGAGTAGCAAAACCACACACAAAGAGTATATTTTTGATAGATTAATAATAGCCTTAAGTGCCACTAATTTGTTCTCCTTTAGGAAACCATCTTTCTATTATTTGAGATACTCTTTCAGGATATTTATTTGTTATTGTTGATGCAATTGCACTTGCTTCATCCATTATTTCCGTATCTCTAATCATATTTGCTACCCTAAAACTCATATCTCCTGTTTGTCTAGTACCTAAAATATCTCCAGGTCCACGTAATTCTAGATCTTTTTGTGCAATAAAAAATCCATCATTACTTTGTTTTAGAACTTTTAAACGTTCTATTCCTAATGAGCTAATGTTATTAGAACAAATTAGGCAACAATATGAGGCAATTTTACCTCTTCCAACTCTTCCTCGTAATTGATGTAATTGTGCGAGTCCATGTCGTTCAGCATTTTCAATAACGATCAAAAAAGCATTAGGAACATCAACTCCAACTTCTATTACAGAAGTTGCAACAAGAATATCAATGGTTCCATTTTTAAATTCATTCATGATTTGTTGCTTTTCTGCTGATTTTAATTTCCCATGAACTACACCTATTTTGCATTTTGGTAGATTTTGGGATAAAAATAGTGCGGCATTTTCAGCATCTTGACATTCAAGTGTATCAGATTCATTGATTAAACAGCATACCCAATAAACTTGGCGATGATTTCTACAGTGTTCATCAATTCTAGGTAATAATTTATATTTATTTGATTCTGATAATATAATTGTTTGAATTGGAGTCCTTCCTGGAGGAAGTTCGTTTATTACAGATATGTCCATATCAGCATAAATTGTCTGTGCTAACGTTCTAGGAATAGGTGTAGCAGTCATAGTAAGTTGGTGAGGAACTATATTTCCTATAGTGCCTTTTTGCCTAAGTTTTAATCTTTGTTCTACACCAAATCTATGTTGTTCATCAATTATTATTAATTGTAAGTTTTTGTAAACTACTTCATCCTGAAAAATTGCATGAGTACCAACAATTACTAAGCTTTTTCCAGATTCTATATTTTGTAATTGCGTTCTTCTTTCCGCAATGTTTTGCTTACCAAGTAATATCGAAATATGAAATCCTAACGGAGATAATAAGTTAGTAATATTATTAAAATGTTGTTCGGCTAAAATTTCTGTAGGAGCCATGATTGCTACTTGAGCTCCGTTACCTATAGCTTGTAAAGAACTCATTATTGCAACTAGAGTTTTACCTGCCCCAACATCTCCTTGTACTAATCTATTCATAGGACAACTTTTAGCTAAGTCATTACTTATTTCGTTAAAAACTTTTATTTGGGATTTTGTAGGCGTAAATGGAAGATTTGATAAAAATCTATTTAATAAATCTGGAACTTTAGGTAATAATTTGCTTACTTGTATGTGATTAGCTGTTTTGAATTGTATTAATCCTAGATTATGAGAAATTAATTCTTCTAATACAATTCTTCTTTGCGCAGGATGTTTATATTCTTCTAATTCTTTGGCACAAGCATTTTTATCAGGATTGTGTAGAAATGTTATTGCTTGTTCTAGTGATAAATTTATAGGCATTAGTTCTGTAGGAATAAGTTCTTTGATGCCATTAGAATGCATTAGATTTATGGCATTTGAAATATACTTACGCATACTAAACATTTTAATTCCTGCTGTTAAACCATATACAGGAGTTAATAAATTTTCATCTATTGTTGTTATTTCAGGATTGGTCATTTGCAATTGACCATTAAAAATAGATACCTTGCCAAAAAAAGTCAGCTCATTACCTACATTCATTTGTTTTACTTGAAAGTTTCTAAAATTAAAAAAAGAAAGCTTTAATATCCCTGTATTATCTGCAACAGAAACATAAAATAATTGTTTTGAACCGTTAAATGATGAGCGTGTTTCAGTAACGATTCCTTTAATTGAAGCGTACTGATCTATCGTTAAACAACCTATGGGGGTAATAGCAGTACGATCTTGATATGAAATAGGTAAATGCAATAGCAAATCAAAAATAGACTGTATACCAATTTTATTAAGTGCTATTGCAGACTTTTCTCCGATTCCTGAAACTTTGGTTATTTGTTCTATTGTTAAATCCATATATAACCTACAGAAGCTTTCTAAGTAACCATTGAGCACCAAATTTTTTAACTCTTTGAATAAGCTTTTTAACTTCTTCTGGGTAATCATCTATAGATTGTAAGTCTTGAGGTCGAGTTATTATTTGGGTATGCATTAGTAAATATTGCTTTTCATGCATTAATTTTTCAAGTATTAAGTGATTACGGTCGTGAATTAGTAATCCATTTTCTAAATCCAATCCCCATGCACGAGGATTAAAGTTATTTCCTGTAATCAGAGTGTATGTTCTATCCACAGTCATGCCTTTTACATGATAAGTATTATCTCCATCTTTCCATAGAGCTATTTTTAATAATCCTTGATTTATAAAATTTTGATGGCTAGAAACAAAATCTCTAAGGTTTATTTCATAAATATATGGGACAACACCAACCTTATTGAATTCTTCGCCATTTCTTATGAAGAAATCATTAGCCTGTTTATCACCAACAATAATTGTTATTTTAACTCCTCTTTTCAGAGCTTTATTTACTTGTTTTAGAAGAGTAGATGGTAAATTAAAATAAGGTGTATGCATGACAATTTCGTCTTTAGCTGCACCTATAAGATTGGTGATTGTGGCGTTTAAATAGTTTTTTTTCTTACCCAAGCCGACTAAAGGTGTAATGCCTATCTGATTAGAATTTAATATTTGATTTGCAATATTGTATTGTTCGCAACATAAAATTTTTCTTTGAGCTTTAATATCAATGGCTAATTCTTTGGCTGTAGGTATTATTCCCTGAGCTAAATCTTGTACTGCTCCATTTTGATGAAACACATCAGTGCAGTAATTACACAGAGAGTCAGCTAATTCGTGAGAAACTATCTCATGGTATCTATCGATTCTGTATCTATCAAATTTTTCTAAATAAACATTATTTATACTTGCGCCACTGTATAAGACTGTATCATCAAAAACAAAGCCTTTTAGATGGAGTACACCAAAAATTTCTCTCCTTTTAACTGGAACACCATAAATTACAGGATGTACTAATTGTTTTTGCGCCATCTCAAAATACCAAGCATTATTACCTATTTGAGGACCTTTGCCACATAACCCGCGTTGAGCCCTATGAAAGTCAACATAGATTCTAATGTATAATCTAGGGTTTCTTTTTTGTACGGCATATAAACAATTAAGTATTTCTTGTCCAGCTTCGTCATTCTGAAGGTATAATGCTGAGATGCATATTCTCTTTTTAGCATTATTTATTAGATAAATAATTCTTTCACGAAAAAGTTTAGGATCTTCGAGTATTGTATAATCAGTAGGATCAACGGCGATCATTGGCAAGTTATCAATTTTACCTTTTGAACCGCAAAAACTACTATTGCATGCTTTTCGTATAATACTTCTAATATTCATAAATAATCCAAATTTTATTTGATTAAATTGCCGCTGTAGCTTTTAATAGCCAACCTATTTCAAAATCACTAAGGTGTTCTTTAACTATTTCTCTTACCTTGAAGTGATAATCATTTATCCAATTTTTTTCATTTTCGGTAAGTAATTCTTTTTTTAGGAGTCTTATGTCAAATGGTACAAAAGTTATTGGTATAAACGCAAGCATTTCACTTTGATTTGCACTATTTCTGATTGGTTCTATAACACTTAGGTTTTCACAGCGAATACCATATTCATTATCTTTGTAAAATCCAGGCTCTATTGAAGTTACCATTCCTTCTTTAAGTGCAACTTGTCCACTTCTTTGTGAAATTGATTGCGGACCCTCGTGAACATTTAAACAGTGTCCTACACCATGACCTGTCCCATGGTCAAAATTTAGGCCGGCTTGCCAAAGAGGGGCTCTAGCTAGTACATCAAGGCTAATTCCAAATGTGTTTTTAGGGAATCTAATTCTATGCATGGCTATTACGCCTTTAAGCACAAGTGTAAATCTTTCTTTCATTTCATTAGTAAGACCTGGTCCAACTAATATTGTTCGTGTAATATCAGTTGTACCATCTAAGTATTGACCACCACTATCTACTAGATACATGGGATCTATCCCTAAAGGTCGAGGTATGCCAAGATTTTTGTGGTTATAATGTATTATTGATGCATTTGGCCCCAAAGCTGATATTGTATCAAAGCTAGTTTCAATAAAGGATTCTTGTTCTTGGCGAAACTTATACAATTGTTCACTTATAGATGCTTCATTGTATGATTTCGCCAACTCATAGTTTGCGCTATGGTTTTCATTTTCAGCTTCTGTAAAAAATGGTTCCGTAATATGATCTAACCATGCGAGAAACCTACACATTGCAACAGCATCTCTCAAGTGACATTTTTTCATTCCCTGTATTTCTATAGGATTTTTACAAGCTTTAGGCATATCACAAAGATCTGGCCCAAATTTAATTTGTGCTCCAGCTAATGTTAAATTATCAATTAGCCATGCGTTGGTTGAATTTGGATCTACGTAAATTGTACATTGGTTCTTACCGAGTCTTTTGGTTAAATCTTCAAGATTATCCTCAGAATAGTAGTCAACATTTCCGAAATGGTGTTGAAAAGCAGACAATTCAGTTGAAGGTATTTTTGTAAGATCAACATACCATTCAATATGTTCTGAACTGTAAACTACTGCAAAACTATTTATGACAGGAAGGTTTGGTACATCTCTCCCTCTAACATTTAGCAACCAATTTACAGATTCACTTTTAGATATGATAGTTGCGTCTATTTGTTTATCTCTAAGTATTGAAGATATTAGTTTACGTTTTTCAATACTAGGACAACCATTGTATTTATCTTCAAAAATTAAAGCTGGGGATATTTGTTCTTTGGGTTTGTCTGTCCAAATATGATCAACTAAATTAAATGGTGTAGGAACTAGCTTAATATTTGATTTAAGGAGATTATCTTTCAAACTAGAAAATAGCTTGTAGCTAACGCATTTTGGATCAATTCCAACAATAGAATTATTACTAAGTATGGTTGTTATCCAATTTTCTAATTTAACTTTCATTATGTGAAAGCAATCGAATGAATTAGGATCTGTTTGGTTCCTGACTTGAAGCGTATATCTTCCGTCTACGAATATTGCGGCGCTGTTTTTTAAAGAAATATTTTGATTTGTTTCTTGATCAAATAATAAATTATTACTTATGTTAGTAACTAAGTTTGGATTAGTAATTATAACAGCAATTCCAAATGATCCTGTAAATCCAGTTATATAAGCTAGTCTTTCAGCATTAGGAGCTAAATATTCACTGAGATGTTCATCACAACGATTTATTATTAATGCGTCTAAATCATTTTGTTGCATTAAAACACGAATTTTTTGTAATCTAGAAGTTATTACGGATTGTTCCATCATTTTTGTATCGTTCCATATTTTGCTGTATTTGCCACTTCATTTATTTGTTTAACAAGGAATTGATTTCCATAATTATCTACATAAATGCCGTTTGTATCTGTAGGTATTAATGTAAGATAATTTATATGTTTTTTTCTAAGAGCTAATTTGTGAAGTATTAAAATAATAAAATTACAATAGCAAAGTATTAAAAATGAAATAATAAAGCATTTAATTGTAAATTCTGATTCATGATACCAACCTAGTATTATTGCTGTCATGAAAATTGCGGTAATAATGCAGGCGAATTTAGTAATCTTTATAAATATTGGTGTGAAAAAGGAACTTTTCTCAGCTAAATTTACGACACTGTAATTTGTTGAAGTGAATGCTAATACAGATATTATCATAGCAATTTGATAAACATAATTAAAAATAGGACCAAAGAAAATATAGATCCAAATCAAAAGTGCTAAAGATGAAAAAATAATTCCAGCTAGCCAAATTGCTTTAAATTTTTCTACCTTTCTAACATAGAAATTCAGTAAAATTCCTACAGAAAACACAAAAGACACAGCTCCGGCACCTAATAGCTTAATATCTGTGAAGTATGGAGCAGGGGAAATGGTGACTTTTATACCTAATAATAGAGTATAAACAGCAAAAATACTTATTAAGTAGTACAGACCTTTTTTAAAGGGAAACATTATGAATGTCCTATTATGCTAATTAGCTTAAATTTAAGTAATCTTTGTAAACATAAGCTATAACAATATGATGTTATTTACTTATCCTTAATTATACTTGTTTTTTTTAAGGATAGGAAAATATGCCATGTATGAATATTAATAATTATGAGCAATTTTTAGAATTTTTCACTTTCTGAGTTTGTATACAGTAAATTAGTTATAGATTAAGTCATAATTTTCAACTTTACGTAAATTTTTGTATTTATATATTATCTTTTTTAACTGTTTTAACAATATTTAACATGATAATTTTGTGAATACTCAAGTTGCTTGTATACTTGAATATAACGTTTTAAGTATTAAAATTATTCTGTACTAATTAACCTGAAATTATAAGAGAGCTTACATGTCCAATCCTTTATTAAAAATTGATGTTTTACCTGCATTTAGCATGGTAAAACCTGAACATATTAATCCTGCAATTACAGAGCTTATGGAAAAATGTAAAGAGACTATAGATCGAGTGGTTTCTGAAAATTTAGAAGATCAAACTTGGGATAGTTTAGTCGCTCCATTAGAAGAAGTATTGGATAGGTTATCAATATCATGGGGTATAGTTAGTCATTTAAACAGCGTAATGAGTAATGATGATTTACGAAAAGAACATGATTTACTTTTACCAAAAATCTCTGACTTTTATACATGGATTGGGCAACATGAGGGATTGTACAATGCTTATAAAAATTTATCAGAAAGTGATGGGTTTTCTCTACTAAGTTTGGCTCAACAGAAAAGTGTTGAGGAGGAATTAAAAGGATTTAAGTTAAGTGGAATAGGACTATCAGATGATAAGAAAAAGGAGTTTGCTGAAATTTCTTGTAGAGAATCTGAATTAAGTTCGTTATTTAGTAATAATGTTTTAGACGCAACAAATGCATTTGTTAAACAGGTAATAGATGTTAATGAATTAGATGGTTTACCTGAAACTGCTTTAGCTTTAGCTAAGCAAGAAGCAGAAAGTAGGGGACTAGAAGGTTATGTGTTTACATTAAAGTTGCCGTCATATTTGCCTGTTTTAAAATATGCCAATAATAGTAAATTACGATACGAAATGTACTATGCGTACGTTACTAGAGCTTCCGAAATAGGTCCTGATGCGAATAAATTTGATAATGCAAAAATCATAGATGAAGAATTAGCTTTATCTTTAAAAGCCGCACATATCCTTGGATATAAAAATGCAGCAGAGTTATCTTTAGTTAAAAAAATGGCTGAATCAACAGACCAAGTTGTTTCTTTTTTAAATGATTTAGTGGATAGATCTAAATCTCAAGCAAAAGCTGAAGTTGAAGAAATTTATAAGTATGCAAAAAGTAAAGGATGTAACCAAGTTAATGCTTGGGATTTGACATACTATAGTGAGCAGCTTTTAAAGGAAAAATATGAAATTAATGATGAACTAATTAAACCTTATTTTCCTTTGCCTAAAGTTATTAATGGTCTGTTTAAATTAGTTAAGCTCATATTTGGCATAGAAGTTAGGCCTCATTTTGGTGTGGATGTTTGGCATTCAGATGTATCGTTCTACGATATTATAGATAATGATGGTGTGCTTCGTGGTAGTTTTTACATGGATCTTTATGCTAGAGATAAAAAAAATGGTGGCGCTTGGATGGACTCATGTATGGGTAGACGTTATAGATCTGATGGTACATTGCAAAAACCGATTGCATATATTGTCTGTAATTTCACCCCGCCTTTAGGTGATAAGCCTTCTTTACTTACTCACGACGATGTTGAAACATTATTCCATGAGTTTGGTCATGGTTTACATCATATGCTTACGACGGTAGATGTTAGTGAAGTAGCTGGTATTAATAATGTTCCGTGGGATGCAGTGGAATTGCCTAGTCAATTTATGGAGAATTTTACATGGCAGCCTGAGGTTTTAGCTTTTATTTCATCTCACGTTGATACTGATGAACCATTACCGAAAGAACTTTTGGAAAAATTACTATCATCTAAGAATTATAATTCTGCACTTGCGATGCTTAGACAATTAGAGTTTGCTTTATTTGATTTTCATGTATATATGGATTATGGTTCATATAAGTCAGTAGCTGAAGTAATGAATAAAACTAGGGAACAGGTGTCAGTTTTACCTATTGTTGAATTTAATAGATTTCAAAATAGTTTTACTCATATTTTTGCTGGAGGTTATTCTGCTGGTTATTATAGCTATAAGTGGGCAGAAGTATTATCAGCAGATGTCTTTAGTAGATTTGAAGAGGAAGGTATATTAAATCCTAAGGTCGGTTCTGACTATCTAAATTGTATATTGCAAAATGGAGGTTCTAAGGATTTTATGAAAATGTTTATTGATTTCCGAGGAAGAAGGCCAAAGATAGATGCTATTTTACGTCATAGTGGAATAAAGTAATTTTATAAAAAATGG
>CAZTNG010000010.1:13951-40216 GCA_964615195.1 uncultured Enterobacterales bacterium | reverse complement strand
TTGAAGAATGGAATACCCGCCGAAATCGAAGCTCGAAAAAAACAATATGAATACTATCGTGAAAAATTATTAACTTTCAAAAAGTTAGAAAAGTAGTTAATAAAGGAGATTATATGCCATCGTATAATATTATTGCAGAAACTACGGAAAGTACTGTCGTTGCAACATATGAACCGACGAAAGAAAAACCTGATACATATCAGTCAGAGGCTGAATTAGAAAATTATTTTATAAAAGCTTTATGTGAACAAGGATATGTATATTTAAAAATTAATTCTGAAGAAGATTTAATTGATAATTTAAGAATCCAAATAGAAAGGTTAAATGATTTTCATTTTTCTGATATAGAATGGAAAAGATTTTTTTGTGATGTAATTGCAAATAAAAACGATGGCATAAAAGAAAAAACAAAAAAAATACAAGAAGACTATATTCAAACATTGAAGTGTGATAATGGTTTATCAAAAAACATTAATTTAATTGATAAAAAGAATATTCATAATAATTACCTACAAGTTATAAATCAGTACAAACTTGGTAAAAATGATGGTGCAAAATACGATAATAGGTATGACGTAACTATTTTAGTTAATGGTTTACCTTTAGTTCATATTGAATTAAAGAGACGTGGTATTCCTATCAGAGAAGCATTCAATCAAATAGGCCGTTATCAAAGAGATTCATTTTGGGCAGGCTCTGGTTTATATGAATTTGTCCAAATTTTTGTAATATCAAATGGCACTCATTCTAAGTATTATTCTAATAGTACAAGAACTAATGCTATAGACAATACTCATAAAAAAAATAAAAGTAGTCGTTGTCAAACTAGTAATAGCTTTGAATTTACGAGCTGTTGGTCTGATTCTAATAATAACGTTATTACTGATTTAGTCGATTTTACTAAGACTTTTTTTGCTAAGCATACTATTCTCAATATTTTAACAAAATATTGTTTATATACAGCTGATGATATGTTGATTGTAATGAGACCATACCAAATAACAGCTACAGAACGCATTATCAATAAAATTGAAATGGCAAATAATTACAAAAAATATGGTTCCATTGATGGCGGAGGTTATATATGGCATACAACAGGATCAGGAAAAACCTTAACATCTTTTAAAACTGCAAGAATTGCATCTTTATTGCCGTACATAGATAAAGTTTTATTTGTAGTAGATCGCAAGGATCTAGATTATCAAACAATAAAAGAATATGACAGATTTGAAAAGGGCGCTGCTAATAGTAATACATCCACTAGTACTTTACAAAAACAGCTAGAGAATTCTGATTCACACATTATTATTACAACAATACAGAAGCTCTCATGTTTTATAAAGAAAAATAATACACATGATATATATGGTAAACATGTAGTAATAATATTTGATGAATGTCATAGAAGCCAATTTGGAGATATGCATACATCAATAATTAAACATTTTAAAAAGTATCACCTGTTTGGTTTTACAGGTACACCAATTTTTGCAATTAATGCTGGAGCTTCTAAAAATCCACAATACTTTACTACAGAGCAAACATTTGGTGTACAACTACATACCTATACAATCGTGAATGCTATCAATGATAAAAATGTATTACCTTTTAGAGTTGATTACATTAAGACGATGGATAATGATGAATATATAACAGATGAAATGGTTTGGGATATAGATCGTCAAAAGCTTATGCAAGCTCCTAAACGAATTGAATTGGTGACTAAATATATTTTAGAACATTTTGATGCAAAAACTTATCGTGGAGATAAAACTTACGAGTTTAATGCGCTTCAAGATATTTCTAAACTAGTTTTAGCCAAATCTAAAAAAGTTGAAGAAATTAAAATCAAGCAAAGGTTAAGTGGATTCAACTCTATATTTGCTGTGGATTCGGTACAGTCTGCAAAACTTTATTATAATGAATTCATGCGACAAATGGATGAAAATCCGACTCAAAAGCTTAAAATTGCTACTATATTTAGCTATACGCCAAATGAAGATATTTCTGATATGGTTTTGGATGATGAGAATCTAGAATCCACAAAGGATTTAGATCAATCATCACGTGATTTTTTAGAAGATTCAATAAAGCAATATAACTTATTATTTAACACAAACTACGACACCTCTAGTGATAATTTTCAAAATTATTACAAAGATATTTCCTTGCGTATGAAAAACAAGGAGTTAGATTTGTTGATTGTAGTTAATATGTTTTTAACTGGCTTTGATGCCACAACATTAAACACATTATGGGTTGATAAAAACTTAAAAATGCATGGCTTGATTCAAGCCTTTAGTCGCACTAATAGAATTTTAAATTCTATAAAAACCTTTGGTAATATAGTTTGCTTTAGAAATCTACAAAAGAGAGTAGAAGAAGCAATTTCACTTTTTGGTGATAAAAATGCAAGTGGAACTGTTTTACTAAAAAGTTTCAAAGATTACTATTATGGTTATGAAGATGTGCAAAAAGGAAAGGTTGATGGTTATGTCGATATGATTGACAAGCTTACTAACCAATTTCCTCTCACTGAACCAAAAATAGTAGGTGAACAAAATCAAAAGAAATTCATCAATCTATTTGGTGCTATTTTACGTATGCGTAATTTACTAGTAAGTTATGATGATTTTAAAGGAAAAGAAATAATTTCTATTAGAGATTTTCAGGATTATAGCGGTAGATACCAAGATTTAAAAGATGATTGGTCTGATGAAAAACATCAAGCAAAGAACGTTATTGAAGATGTTGTTTTTGAAATAGAACTTATAAAGCAAGTAGAAATAAATATCGATTATATTTTAATGCTTGTTAAGAAGTATCATGATGGCAATTGTGAAGATAAGGAAGTATTAATATCTATTCAAAAAGCAATTGATTCTAGTCCTCAATTGCGTAGTAAAAAAGATCTGATAGAAACTTTTATATCTAAAGTAAATGATGTAGATGAGGTCATGACTGAATGGCATAAATTTGTTTATGAGCAACGTGAAAAGGATTTAAATATTATCATAAATGATGAAAAGTTAGATCCTGAACTAACACGTAAATTCTTAGATAACTCCTTTAAAGATGGAGAGATTAAAGTCGTCGGAACTGATATAGATAGGATTTTGCCACCAATTTCTCGTTTTGGAGGAAATTCTAGATCGCAAAAGAAAAAAGGGGTTATCAATAAGTTATTATCTTTCTTTGAAAAGTATTTAGGACTAGGTATTTCAGCGCTTTTGGGTAAAGATAAATAGTTTATTTATGATTTAGGGTGATGTTATTTATTAGTAAATAATTATTTTTATAATTAAGTAGATAAGCCATAAATGTTTAAAAATTTCCGTGAACTTAAATCACGGAAATTTAATTGATAATTTTAATTATATTAAGCAATTTTTGAGGCAAGAGCACTCAAGCTTTCATCAAAACGATGCTCTTGGTTAGTAATACAATCTGCAATATCGTAATGTACTAGCTTATTATTTTCTATACCAATACATTGATTTGTAGTATTAGAAAGTATTAGTTCAATTGCAAAAACGCCCAAACGGCTAGCTAAAATTCTATCAGCAGCTGATGGTGTTCCACCTCTTTGTAAATGCCCTAAAATAGTTGCTCTAGCTTCAATACCTGTGCTAACCTCAATTTCACGAGCCAAACCTTCAGCATTAGTTATGTTTTCACATAAAGCAACAATGCCGTGTCTTTTACCACTTGCAAAAGAGTTGCTTATTTGCTGAAATAAGTTGTTTTTTTCAAAAGGTATTTCAGGAATAATTACAAAATCAGCTCCTGCTGCAATACTTGCATTTGTGGCTAAATCACCGCAATGACGTCCCATAATTTCAACAATACTAACTCTTTTATGTGAATTACAGGTATCACGTAATTTATCCATACATTCAACAATAGTGTTTAATGCTGTGTCATAACCGATAGTAAAATCTGTACCATGAATATCATTATCAATTGTTCCTGGAATGCCGATACATGGTATTCCCATTTCTGATAATCTTAATGCACCCATATAAGAACCATCACCACCGATGATAATCATTGCATCAATGTTGTGATCTTTTAAATTTTGAACAGCTTCTTTTCTAACAGATTCTTCTTTAAAAGCGGTAAATCTTGCGGTTCCTAAAATTGTACCACCACGATTTATGATATCAGTAACGCTTTGTCTATCAAGTCTAATAATACGATTTTGGTGCATGCCTAAATATCCGTCTTTTATTCCGAATACTTCAAGTCCTGCCGTAATTCCAGCTCTAACTACGGCTCTAATTGCCGCATTCATTCCTGGTGAGTCGCCACCGCTAGTAAGAATACCAATTCTTTTTATCATGTTCTCAACCTATGATTACAAAACATATCATTACAGAATATTTAATTTAACTGTTATTTTTTTATTCTGTGTATTTTATAAAAAATTTTTCTTTCTTTATAAAATAACGGATGTCCAAAGGGCATCCGTTAGCTCATTTTTAATTTATGCTTTTACTTACTTAGCAGCATTGATGATTGCAGCAAAATCAGCAGGCTTTAATGAAGCACCACCAACTAAACCACCATCAATGTCTTTCTGAGAGAATAATTCAGGAGCAGTCTTAGCGTTGCAAGAACCACCGTAAAGAACCTGAACCTTGTCAGCAACAGCAGCGTCAAATGAAGCAAGGAATGCACGGATCTGAGCATGTACGTTCTGAGCGATTTCAGGAGTAGCTGTCTTACCAGTACCGATAGCCCAAATTGGTTCGTATGCTACAACTGCGTTTTCAAAAGACTTGATACCGCAAAGATCAATTACAGCCTTAAGCTGAGTTTTGCAAACTTCTGCAGTCTGACCAGCTTCGAACTGTTCAAGAGATTCACCAATACAAAGAACAGGAACTAAGCCAGCAGCCTGAGCAGCTTTGAACTTAGCAGCAACAACTTCGTTTGTTTCATTGTGGTATGCACGACGTTCGCTGTGACCAACGATAGCGTACTTACAACCGAATTCCTTAATCATAGCAGGAGAATTTTCACCAGTGAAAGCACCTGAATTATTAACGTCACAATCTTCTGAACCGTAGTTGATTGCTGTGTTAGCTGCTAATTGTTCAACTAAACCGATGAAGATTGCTGGTGCACAAACTGCAACCTCAACACCTGGTGCCTGAGCAGCTGGTTCGATTAATGCTTTAACTAATGAAGTTACAGATTCTTTGGTACCGTTTAATTTCCAGTTACCCATTACTAGTGGTTTTCTCATGATTTTAATAACCTTACAAAATTGTATTTTCTTTGTTAATTTACAAAAGTGAACTTAATCAAATTCACTTAATTGAGATATTGGTGTGATTATATCATGATGCAATCAGTCATAACAAAAAAAATCGTGCTTAAAAAACGATTTTAATGTTAAATTTTTATTAAATGATATTAAATAGTAATATTCTTTATTAATACTATATATTTTGATATATAAAGTTTAATTTTATTAAAATTGGCTATGATAATGTGTTTCACAAGTTATAACTAAAAATAGTAAATATAATATGTTGTGAAAACATTAATATATCTTGTTACTGCTACGTTTAAAGTTTTAAACATAGGATTTCTTTTTTATTGCTGTAACTAATATTAAATATTTAATATTTGACTTGAAGTACTCAATTGGTATTTGGGAAAGTATATTATTAGTAACTCGAGATTCCCACATAAAAAGAGGTAATAAAACTAGATTCTACGTGAACTAGTTGCTTTTAAAAAACATGC
This sequence comes from uncultured Enterobacterales bacterium, assembly GCA_964615195.1. Classification (GTDB taxonomy): domain Bacteria; phylum Pseudomonadota; class Gammaproteobacteria; order Enterobacterales; family Succinivibrionaceae; genus HGM20899. The sequence continues at coordinate 34,459 of CAZTNG010000010.1, read as the reverse complement.
ATTGCTGTAAAATTCAACGTTTTTACGATGAAGATTGATAATAAAATCTTGAGGTTTAAATTTCTACTATATAGAATTTGGAATATTATAAACAACTCTTTAAGTGCCAAATTCTTTTTAGAGAAAATTTCAATTTAGGTGGCCTAGAATTTATTCGTTAATTTTATTAGTTGGTTACCAATTTTAAACATAAAAATAAATTTCTTAAAAAATCCACAAAAAATCAATACATGTTTTTAAATAACACCTAGACCGCTAAGGTGCTAGCTTTATCGATATTTTCTAAGTGGGAATCTCTAGTTAAATAATAATTGGTTAATACAAGGAATTAACTATTTTTTTTAATTTCAAAATTTAACACATAGGTATTTAGGTTATGTGAATTTTCTCCTAATACCGTTTAAATGTTCAATTTTTATTTATTATTGGACTTACAATATGTTTGTTTTTAAGTTGCTAATTTAAATTTTCTTGACAAAATTGTGTAAATTTGGGATTATTACGCTAGTTTTTAAAGCTTTTAATCGCAAATGCTTGGATTGAGAGATTACACAATGTACATCACAACAACAATTACAACAGAAATTATTATGACAGGTCAGAGTCAGGGCTGTTAGAATTTGTTGCGTGATAAGCATTAGAAAGGCCCAGGGTTCATAAGGATCAGGGGCTTTTTTCGTTATATGGGAGAATTTAATGCGGGTTTTAAAATTCGGCGGTACTTCATTAGCTAATGCTGAACGTTTTATACGTGTATCAGATATAGTAGTGAATACCCACAGACAATCGCAGGTTGCACTTGTTTTATCAGCACCAGCAAAGATAACCAATTTATTGGTGGCTTTGGTTGGAGAAGCAGCTAAAGGTAATGATGGCTCAGAAGAAATTGCTCAGATTACGAGTATTTTCACAGGCTTGATTGAGGGTATTAAAGCAAAATATCCTAGTGTGGATGATAAGTCCCTATACGATGTTATGTCAGCTGAGTTTGAAACCGTTAAAAAGCGTATTCTTGGTATTTCTCTTTTAGGTCAATGTCCAGATAATGTTCAGGCAATGATTTTAAGTCGTGGTGAGAAGCTTTCAATTGCATGCATGGAAGCTTTACTTAAAGCTAGAGGGGAAGAAGTTACAAAAATTTGCCCTGTTGATACCTTAAAAACTTATGAAGGTAGTTACTTAGAATCTTCAGTAAATATTGATTTATCACGTCGTTTATTTGCTCAGCGTAAAGAAAATCGTTATACCATTTATTTAATGATGGGCTTTACTGGTGGAAATGAAAAGGGTGAATTAGTTCTTTTAGGTAGAAATGGTTCAGATTATTCAGCTGCTTGCTTGGCCGCTTGTGTTAATGCAGAAAGTTGTGAAATTTGGACAGACGTAGATGGCGTGTATAGTTGCGATCCACGAATTGTTCCAGATGCATTATTACTAAAGAGAATGAGTTATAAGGAAGCTATGGAGCTTTCTTATTTTGGTGCTAAGGTATTGCATCCTAGAACTATTGCTCCTATAGCTCAATTTCATATTCCATGCTTAATAAAGAACAGTATGAATCCACAGGGTGAGGGTACTCTCATTGCTGAGGATGGTGATATGTCTGTGCCTATTAAGGGTATTTCAGATCTTAAAGATATTTCGTTAATCAATATCTGTGGTCCTGGAATGAAAGGCATGGTTGGTATGGCAGGTAGAATATTTACTTGTGTATCACTCGCTAAAGTTTCAATTGCATTAATTACTCAATCATCTTCAGAGTATAGTATAACCTTCTGTATTCACACTGCTGACAGTGCTAAAGCTAAGAAGGCTCTTGATGAAGAATTTAAGCTTGAAATTAAAGATGGTCTACTTGATGGAATTGATATAGTTGATAACAAGGCTATTATTTCAGTAGTTGGAGATGGCATGCAAACAGCCCGCGGTATTGCTGCTAAATTCTTCACTTCTTTATCACTTGCAAATATTAACGTTAATGCGATTGCTCAAGGTTCATCTGAACGTTCAATATCTGCGGTTGTTTCTAAAAATAAAGTAAATGAAGCAATAAAGATTTGTCATCAAAACTTTTTTAGTTCTCTTCAGTTTATTGATGTACTTTTAATTGGTATTGGTGGTGTTGGTGGTGCTCTTATTGAGCAGATTAGAAGACAACAACCAGTGCTTATGCAAAAAAATGGTGTGATGATTCGTGTAGTTGGTGTTTGTAACTCCAAGCACATGCTTGTTAATGCAGAAGGTATAGATCTAAATTCAGATTTCAAGACTGTTTTAAATGCTTCACCTTTAGCGTTTTCTTTAGAAGCTGCTAAAAACTTCGTAACAGAAAGCCATTTAATTAATCCTGTAATTGTTGATTGTACTTCAGATGAGAAGGTTTCAAGTCAGTATATTGAATTCTTAATGTCTGGTTTCCATGTTGTTACTCCTAATAAGAAAGCAAACACAAGTACTATGGAATATTACCGTGGTTTACGTCGTGCTGCACAAATACGCCGTCGTAAATTCTTATATGAAACTAACGTTGGTGCAGGTTTACCTGTTATTGAAAACTTACAAAACTTAATTTCAGCTGGTGATAGTCTTCAAGAATTTGCTGGTATTCTTTCAGGTTCTTTATCATATATTTTTGGTAAACTTGATGAGGGTATGAGTTATAGTGAAGCAACATTAACCGCTAGAGCAAAAGGTTTCACAGAACCTGATCCACGCGATGATTTAAATGGTATGGATGTGGCTCGTAAGATTTTAATTCTTGCTCGTGAAGTTGGTATGGAATTAAATCTTTGTGATATCGATGTACAAATGGCTTTACCACCTGATTTTGACGTAAGCGGTTCTACTGATGAATTTTTAGCAAGATTACCACAAGCTGATGCTTGGTTTGCAAAGACTGTAGCTGAAGCAAAGGCTAGAGGTGAAGTATTGCGTTATGTAGGTAGTATTGTAAATGGTAAATGCTCTGTAGCAGTTAAGGCTGTTCCTGAAAATGATCCATTATATAAGGTTAAGGATGGTGAAAATGCATTAGCATTTTTATCAACTTATTATCAGCCAATACCTTTGGTATTAAGAGGGTATGGTGCTGGCACTCAAGTAACAGCTGCAGGTGTATTTGCAGATATTTTACGTACTTTAAATTGGAAGAGAGAGGCTTAATAATATGGCAGTAAGTGCATTTGCTCCTGCTTCAATTGGCAATGTGAGCGTAGGTTTTGATATCCTTGGTGCCGCTCTTAAGCCTATCGATGGTCAGATTTTAGGTGATGTTGTCGAAGTTCATGACGGTAATTCTGAATTTGATTTGGAATTAGAAGGCTGGTTTGTAAGTAAGTTACCAAGTGAACCAAAGAAAAATATTGTATATGATGCTTTTGTTGGTTTTAAAGAATTTATGGCTCAAAAGGGCTTGCCTGTAAAGCCTTTAAAAATGGTTCTCCATAAGAATTTACCTATTGGTTCTGGTTTAGGTTCTAGTGCGGCTTCAATTGTAGCAGCAGTAGCAGCTCTAAATGCATTCCATAACTATCCCATGTCTAAAGATGAGGCATTAATGCTTATGGGTAAGCTTGAAGGTAAAATTTCAGGATCTATCCATTTTGATAATGCTGCTCCATGTTATTTGGGTGGTATTCAGCTTATGGTTGAAGAGCTAGACATTATTTCTGAGACTGTACCAAGCTTTGATAATTGGTATTGGGTATCTTGCTACCCTGGCATTCAGGTAAGTACTGCTGAAGCTAGAGCTATATTACCTGCACAATATCGTCGTAGTGATTGCATTACCTTTGGTCGTCAAATCGCAACGTTTATTCAAGCTTCTCATACTAAGCAAGAAGCACTTGCAGCAGCGGTGCTTAAAGATGTTTTAGCGGAACCTTATCGTCAAAAGTTGATACCAGGTTTTGTGGATGCTCGTGATTATGCTAAGAGTTTAGGTGCGCTAGCAACTGGTATTTCAGGTTCAGGTCCGTCAATATTTGTTGTTATGAAAGATTTAGAAAAAGCTCAAGCCATGCAAGATTGGTTAAAGGCTAATTTTATCCGTAATGATGATGGTTTCTGTAATATTTGTAAGATCGATACTGATGGTACAGTAATTAAAGAAATTTAAAACGTATAAAAAAGAACTGCCAGTGCAGTTCTTTTTCTATATAATGAGAAAAATTTTTGACCATAGAATGAAGTTTCTGTGGTGAATTAAATAAACAGGTGAATGAATGGAACTTTACAATATTAAAGATCATAGTGAAAAGGTATCCTATGCTACTGCAGTTAAGCAAGGTTTAGGCAAGGGACAAGGTTTATTTTTCCCAACTGAAATTAAAGAAATGGCTGATATTGAAGGCTTATTAGCTATGCCTTTTGTTGAACGTTCAGCAAAAATTTTACGTCATTTAATTGGTGATGAAATTCCTAATCTTGAACAGCTTGTTAAGAATGCTTTTGCTTTTGGTGCACCATTAGCAAAGGTTGATGAAAATAACTATGCTTTAGAATTGTTTCATGGCCCAACTTTAGCATTCAAGGATTTTGGTGGCCGCTTCATGGCTCAGTGCCTAGGTTCAATTGCAGATGGTAAGAAGATCACCATTTTAACAGCAACTAGTGGTGACACTGGTGCAGCTGTTGCACATGCATTTTATAAGCTTCCTGGCATAGAGGTTGTAATTTTATATCCTAAGGGCAAGATTAGTAATCTTCAAGAAAAGCTATTTTGTACTTTAGGCGAAAATATTCGCACTGTAGCTATTCATGCTGCATTTGATGATTGCCAAGCTTTAGTAAAAAATGCTTTTGATGATGAAGAATTAAAGAAGGCTATTGGTTTAAACAGTGCTAATTCTATTAATATAAGTCGTCTTTTGGCTCAGGTTTGTTATTATTTTGAAGCTGTTGCTCAGTTACCTGTAGAAAAGCGTGCTAATGTTGTTATATCTGTTCCAAGTGGTAATTTTGGTGATATTACAGCAGGTTTGATTGGTAAGGCATTAGGATTGAAAGTTAAAAAGTTTGTTATTTCAACTAATGATAATGATACTGTTCCTCGTTACCTTCAAACTGGTAAATGGGATCCAAAGCCTACTGTATCTACTTTATCTAATGCTATGGACGTTTCAAAGCCAAATAATTGGCCTAGAGTTGAAGAATTATTTAAGGTTAAAGGTTGGGATCTATCTGAATTAGGTTATGGCAAGCTTTCAGATGAACAAACAGTTGAAGCAATGGCTGAAGTTCATGCAAAGGGTTACGTATGTGAGCCTCATGGTGCTATAGCTTATAAGGTCTTACAAAATAATCTTGAAGAAGGTGATACAGGTATATTCTTATGTACAGCTCACCCAGCAAAATTTAAGGAAAATGTTGATCGTATATTAAATATTGATGAACCTTTGCCTGAAGCTCTTGCTAGTCGCGCAAATCTTCCGTTACTTTCTGATGAAATGGACGCAGATTTTGCACAGCTTCGTGCATACTTGATGAAGAATGCATAATTAAAAATTTATATTTGAAGATAAAAGCCTAATTTTAAAATGACCTCTGTAAGTTGAATAATCTACTTTGGTTATTATTTGTTAGGCTTTTTTGTTTTTATTAAACAATGTATTTGTATGAATTAATAAAATACATACCACAAAATATAATAATTATTTATTAGGAGCTTATTCATTTAAGTCTGTTATTATGTAAGGGCAGAGTATATTCTCTAAAAGAACTTTGTTGTGTAACTTTTTTATTTGTGAAACGTTTATAGCATATAATGTTATCTATAAAATGATTGATATTTATATGTTTAAAGAATTTTTCTTGGCAACTGTTTAATTTAGAAATATTTATTTTTAAGTTTTATTTATTATTTTTTAGGTTGGTATTGTTATGGGATGTTTAACACCAATATCTTTTAGTATAAATTATGGTCATACTGATAAATGGGCAAAAAATGGTTGCAATATAAGTTTAGATAGTTCGGATTCTCAAAGTTTTTTATTGTCTAGTCTTACTAAATATGCATGTGTTGGCGTACAATTTGGAGTGGCATTTGGTATTACTAATGAAATATCATTATCTAAAAATATTGTAAATGTCGTAAAACGTAAAGATGCATTTTCCAAATTGTTCAAAGGTTGGAAAGGGTATCAAAACACGGCTAGTGGTTTTAAGGATTTTTGTAATGAAGGTTCTAATATATTAGGTTTGTATTCAACTATTAATGAAAAGTATGTAGCTAAAAAGTATATAAATATTTTATCCTATGGAGATATTGTTATTTCAGATAATAATAAAGCTAGATATTCTGCTATGGTTGTTTCAACACTAATAGGTGGTATTTCGGCGTTAGCTCCTCTTGTAGAAATTCCAAGTTATTTTATAGCTAGTTGTGTGCAGAATAAAAACAATTATGCAAATGAAGAAAATGCAGATAAGCTAGCTACAAATTATGACATTCCAGAAGAAGCTGTTACTACAGAAAGCTTAGCTAGCTTGCCATTAGAAAAATATTCTTGTTTTTTGCCTAAGAAAGAAGATTCGAATGATGCGACAAGTTTTGCTGATATAAATTTTTACATTCCGCAAAATACACAAGAATATTTTTGTCAAGAAAATGCAAGTATTACTTGTGATATAAAAAGTAATTCTAATACTATTTTGAGTATGCTAAAAATAGTAAATGTGAATAATGATAAAAATCAAAGCTTTGCAATACTTTCTTTGTATCTTAATTATGAAATTAAAAGTAAAGACACAGTCGGCGCTCAAAAGTCTTATTTTTATGAGGGTATACAAATAAATGCAGATGCTGAGGGTAAATTAACAGGTTCTTTAACCTCTTTACTATGTGTAAAATTATCTGTAGATGATAATTTTGTACCTGATAATAGTATTTTAAATAACGTGGTTATCAAAAAAAAGTTTAATATTGAATCTCAAAATTCAGAGGATAAAGGAGTTTATATTTTTGAGCTATTATTAAAGCTTAATGTTGAAAATAATGTCATAAAAATTGTTCCATATGTTGATGCTTATTACAACCAAAACATTAACCTTAATTATGTTGAATCAAAGGATGATACAACACAAGAGCCTATAGAATACAATTTGCAAGGGAGTCTTACTGATAATTCTGTATTATCCATAATGTCTGCAGATAATAGTGTTTCCCAAATTAATGTAGATTTGCCTTTCATTTGTCCTTTTAATTTGATCACTACTACTAATAAAAATGGTTGTGATTGTGTTTTTGAAAATGATGGTATTGATAAGGAAAAAATTGTCAGCAATATTGTAAATGTTGATAGTTTATTAACAAAGGATAATTCAAAAGGTTATTATTTTAAATTTTACGGTGCTACTCAAAAAAGTTGTACTAACAAAATAAATCTTTCTTATGGAATCACATCCAAAAATGAACTTATAGGTAGTTTTGCATATAATCAAAAAGCAGGATTAGAGGTTTCTTTAACTAAAAAGGGAAATCTATATAATCTTCAAGCTGATTTGAAGGAATCTGATTTTACTACTGGTAAAATTACAGATTCATATTCTTCTATTAGTTTAAAAGAAGTAAGTTCAAGTGATATTTTTGGCAAATTGTTTGGCGTTTATAAAATTGCAGCTAGTAATTTTAATTTGAGCTTTTGGTTTTTTAGAATATTGTATAATCTTGAACAAAAAACTTTTGTTGTTGTTGAGCAACCTATAGAATCAGTAGAACAATATTTGAGCTTTAAAAATATGGCTACAATAACAAATTCTAATAAAATAAACAAAGATATAACTGCGCTAGGAAGTTGTGTTTCTATAGGCGTTGTAGCAGGTGCAGGTATAGCGACTTCTATAATTTTAAAAAAACTCCTTTCTTCTAAAAAATCAGCACAAAATTTGGCAGTTGCCACTCCAACTAAAGGTATTCATTTTTCTAGTGGAAAAGTTATTAACTTAAAAGCTACCAAAGCTGTTAATATTTGTGGTACTAATAATGATGATTCATTTAAGTTGTCAAATAATGATACGCAAAACGCAAATCCAAAGCTAGAAATTTCATCTAAAAATAAAGTTAGTATAGCTAATTTGGATGATCAAGAAAAGGAAACGGCAAAAATTTTAGTTGAAGCTAATAAAATTATTCTTTCGAATAAAACAGTTTCTATGGAAGTTAGTTCTTCTGATATAAAATTAAAGGGTTGCAATGGTAATATTGTCAGCATAACTAGTGATAAAGTCTCTATGACGATTTGTGGAAATTCTGTAAGTTTTGATAAAAAAGGTACTGCAACATTTGCAGATGTTTGTAAAATGAAAGGTTGATAAAAATTATGACTACTGCAAGCTTTGATTCTTATGTATTTTGGGATAAGACTAATGCAACTAAGGGAAAGTTATCTTGTTCAGTAACTCTTTCATGTAGTTATGCAAGTGTTGTAACTGTAAACGGTCAAGCAATAGATGCAAATCTGTTAGGCAGCTCATTAGATGTATCAGTTGGTTTTTTTAGTGTCTTTTTAATGTGTCCATTTTTAAATTATGGCTTAGATTTATCAGCAAGTTACAAAATAGCAGTAGGTTCGGGAAATTATCAAAGAGCAGAGGCTGTTATTGCTAAACGTGTTTATAAGCAAACATTTATGGGGGAAGCTTATTATACATGTGGCGTCATTAACATATCAAATAATACATCAGGAATTGATGATGTAAAACAACTTCTTGATTATAGCTTTGATACTTTTTCACCAAAACATAAAGAGTCAGCACTAGATAAAAGTCTAACTGGTAAAATTTCCATTAATTCTATCAAAAATGTCTCTTTTGACACGAGAGATTTGTATATTGAAGTCAATAAAACTTCGGCAAAGGTACATATGAATGGTGAAAGTATCACTGCTGACGGATTAAAAGAAATTAATATAAAGGTGTCTAATTCTTCCATATGCTTGACACATCAAAAAGAGATTGTAATAAAAGCAGGAAATGGTACTAGCTTAAAATTAGAAAATAATTGCATAAATTTCATGGATAATTTAATGATTACAAATTCTGCCATAAACTTTTCATCTTATTTTAGTGTGAATGGACATGAATTTAAAGCAGGTAAGAACCTCATTGCAGAATATTTTACTTCATTGAATGATGCGGCAAACTAGAATTTGTATTTAATAAGAATAGCAAAAACAGGTGATGACAATGGGTGATAATAATTTAGTTGATGATGCATATGGTTTTAAGTTTAGCTATTCTAAAGCTGAATCAATTACGTACGGTTTGTCTTTAAAAAATATTTTAGTTGTTAACGGTGGTTACTTAGATTTAAGTTCTGCTACTACATGTGATAAGGATAAAATATTTATAGGGGTATCCTGCAATACAAATCTCAGTTTTGTAAACCTAAGAAAATCAGTCATTAAGTCCGATAATAGCTTAATAAAATATTCTACAAGTAATAATGTGACTTTAGCTGGTGAAAATATTGTATCAATATATGATGCTTATAAATACATCGATTTTAGAGCGGATAATATATTAGGAATAATAGACCAAAATGTTGATAATCATTTTTATGGTGATGCAGTAATAGTAAGTCTAATAGGAATAGCCTCATCAATAACAAATATTGTATGTTCTACTTCTACGTTAACGTCTGGTCGCGAATGTGGCACAAATTTTATAGCTGTATCGTGTTTACCTATAGTTACAATGTTAATTGCATATTATAATGATCTCAAATCTGAAGAAAAATCGAAACAAGCTAAAGAGAGAGCAAAAAGTATTTCTATTACAAAACTTGACTCAACTATTTCAATTGATAGTTCCTCCGATCTTGATATTAAATCTAATGATAATATTGAATTATCTACTAGCAAATCTTCAATCAAAATAAAACAAGATTTAAATAATAGTGAGATAAACATAAATTCAAAAAAAGTGGAGTTTTGCTTAGATTGTGGTAAAGATGCTATTAATAAAACAAAAATAGGATTAGACAATGGGGTGATTACATTAAATACAGAAAATGCATGCGTGCAACTTGTAAATGAAGTTATATCCTGTAAGGTAGATAATCATAATTTAAAATTAATGAAAGATGAATTAAAAATGGATGAAATTAGTGTTAATAAAAATAATGTTGTAATTCATGATTTTTGCATTAATTTTAAAGGTGAAAAAACAATAGTAGTAGATCCAAAACAATAGAACAATAAGAATTTCCTAAAAATTGTCAATAATAAAAATTAAAAGTTAAAATTAAAATTAAAATTAAAATAAGTGAATTAGATTGTTTTGTATGATCGTGTTGTGGTTAATACAATTACATTAATGGAATGCTTAAGTAATATAATTAGGGTGTGTAATGAAGATATATCAATCCTCTAGACTTTCATTAGCTATAAATAATTATAGATTTTTATGTGAAAAATATCTATCAGTTGGTATTTCGTCATTTTTTAAATTATCTACAGGGAAGCAAATTACACCAGAAGTTGGCTACAAATATGTTTTGGAAAAATATAATGATTTAGTTATCGATTATGGTTTTCCAAAGACAAAAGCAGAATGGTTAGTGTATGGAAATGCTTACCGTAAAGATGAAGATATAAATTATGGCGTCGTCTCTATTTCTTTAGCTGATTCCATTAAACAGGTAATGATAGATTTTAGAAATACATTTGCTTCTAAGTTTAATTTAAATAGCTTGGAAATAAATGAAAGAATTTATGTATATGAAAATGATGCTAGAATTTTATCTAAATTAAACACAAACTTTATGGAATTAAAGCCGTTAGATAATGAACGTATTAAATTTGCAGGTGATTATAGTAAATGCAAAACATATGAGCTACCTGAAGATTTTAATTTTGGCTATTTTTCTATGGCACCTTTGGATCAGCGTGTAAATCATTCGTGGCCAATTGGAGCTGAATATGAATTAAACGGTGTATTGCCTAAAACAGCCTCATTACAAAGTTATAAAAATTCATTACCTAAAGTTGATCTTCAAGTATATTCCCACAGATTTAATAATGATAATACAAGTAGCTTAATTTTGGGAAATGTTAATTTAGATACTGTATTGTTCTTCCCTGAGCTCGATTTAGGTGTAATGCAATGGCATTGCATTTTTGATGCAAATGCAGATTTTGACACTCTTATAGCTGTAGATGCAGTTGAATTATATACAAAAGGTGCAAATAATGAAGAAATAAAACCTTCTCTTCAAGATTATTTAGCTATTGCGATAGCTCAACATCCACAAAAAAAGGTTATGGAATCACCTGTATATGAAATAGAGAAAAAAATCATAAAGAAAACTAAGGAAGCAAGGACTGTAAAAAGGAATCGTTATTGTCATGTATATCTTGATTATATGCGTTTTATGATAATAAATGATTTCATGCCATATCGTTTGCCTTTATATCGCGATCGCGTAACAGAAGATGATATAGAGAAAATTAGTATTTTTTATAAAGATGTTGTAGCCTCTGCAAAATCTAACGTCCAATCAGCATTAAATAATAATAATTTAACAAAGATAATAGATCATGAGATTTTAGCTGAGGAAAAAAATTTCCATAGTCAGTTATCTGCTTTGCTTGAAGCTTGTGAGAAAAACTATGACCAATCATTTTTTGTAAATGATATACAAAAGTGTAGATTAAATAAATTTACAATTGATCAATACTACATAAGTTACCTTGATAAAACAATAGAATGTAATTATAGAGATTGGGGTATTGACCAAGACGGAACTTTTACAATTCCATCTGGAATTATTATTCCATTCTATATGGGGAAGGAATATCTAGGTGCCATTGTTAGGCCTAATGGACTTTCTAGTAATGCTGATGAATTTTTAATTCCTGGCAGCGAGATGCATAACGGATTTTATTGGTGTAATAAGATTGGTCAGCAGTTGCAACCAAGAGTAATCGTAGATGATCTTTTATCAGCACTCAAATTGAATGAGGAATGTTTACATTATATAGATATTATATATATGCCTAATCCATTAATTGTGTCCTCAAGTGATTTATCCGATTCATTAGAAAATTCGCCACTTGTTTTTGTAGTTGGGGGGGATACTGAACTCGAAGCAAAAACTATAGAATTTAAGCAAAAGTACGCTAATGTGCAAGGTATTTCATGTGGAAAAAATGAGAATGAAGTTAGCTATAAGACACTAAATGAAGCATTAGATGATCCATATTTTGACCCGGCAATTTGGCTTGCACCTTATGTGCCTCAGCAAATTACAGAACCCAAATATATTACTAATGAGTATCAAGAATCTACTTTTACTGATTTCATGCGTAAAAAAATGAAGCTTGCACCTGGTGGTTTTGACATACAAGGTGCACGCGAAAAACTTCTAGAAGAAAAGCGAGCAGAGATTCTAAGTTTAAGTAAAACTCCAGAAATTAAATCTAAGGTAAACGCTGCTTTTGATGATGCAAAAGCGCATTTACATGATTATGATGATGCCGATGATATAACAATTATTAAAGCTTCTATTGAGAAACAACGGCAAGCGCTAGATGTAGCAAAGGCATCGATTAAAAAAAATGTTAAGGAATCCATGCCTGATACAGAAGATTGTGCTAATTTAAAGGTGTATCTTGAGAATTCTGAACAAAATATAGCAAGTGCAGAACAAGATTTAATGGATCTTTGGAGCTTTTCGCAAACAGTTAATAAGAATGTTGAGAAGGCTATAGCTGAGCAAAATGCGGCTAAAACAAAGAAAAATGAAGAGATTATTCAATCTACCAATTTATCAAGTAAAGATATTTTAGAATTAAAGAATGCTAATTTGTTAGAGCATGAGAATTTATATGTTTATGAACGCTCCTACAAAAATTGTGATTTATCAGGAATGAAATTAAAAAGTTCTACATTTAAAAACGTTGATTTCTCTGGAGCTAATTTAACTAATTTAGATTTTGATGGTAGTACATTTACAGAATGTTGCTTTGATGGCAGTGTATTGCGTGGAGCAAAATGGTCTAATGTCACATTATTAAAATGCTCAATAAAAAATGCAGTGCTTGAGGAAAATGTTTTTTGGGGAACTGAGTTTTTAGATTGTAATTTACAAAATTTGCAGCTAACAAAGGATAATTTTGAAAATGCAAATTTTAGTGTTGGGCAAGTTAAAGATTGTTATATTAGCCAAAGTAATCTAAAAAATACAATGTTTAGTTTCACAAAAATTATTGGTTTAGGTTTGAATGATTGTGAAATAAATAGCTTAAATTTGGAAAATTGCTCAGTTGAAAATTCTAATTTTGAAACACTTAAAGGTCAAAAATTGAATCTTGTTAACTCTAAGTTGTTAACTTCAAAGATTACTTCAAGTAATTTTTCAAGATTTGAAATTGAAGAAAGTGATGTTGAAAAATTAATTATTTTTAATTCAGGTATTACATCAATGATAATTAGAGAAAGTAACTGTATAGATTGTAATTTTTCTAAAAACGTATTAACTGATTTTTATGCCAGAGGGTCAGAGCTGACAAAAAATAATTTTAATAATGCGGTCATAAAGGAAGGTGTATTTAAAGATTGTAATCTGCAAAATAGTAGCTTTATTCATACTAATTTGTTTAGGTCAAGTTTGGCCGGTTCTCGTTTAGGTAGAGCGAATTTTACGGAAGCAAATTTATTTGCAAGTGACTTTTTAGAAAGTAAAATTGCGGATACAGATTTTACACAAGCTAATCTTAAGAGAACAATTTTTGAATACTTAATGACTGTAAAATAAAATTAACTGAAAAGAAAGAGGCTTCTATGAATATGAAGAAGCTTCTTTCTAGTATGTAAAACTTAAATAGTTTATATACTGTTTTGTAATAGATAATGCATAGTAAATAAAAATGTGACGAACATTGTTTATCTTGTGTTGTAAAAAACTTCTTGAAAATCTTTGTTATATAAAATGGAGATCTCTTCTTAAAGACTTGAGAAAGTCTAGAGATCTATCATTATTCATGTTGTTAAAAAGTAATATATATTAATTATCAATTTATTTACCATACGTTTATAACGCATATTGGTTATGAACGCTGGGGTTAAAGTTAGTTGGTTAATTTTTTTTGTTGCTAGTGCCATTATACGACCTTGAAGATCCGTCGCTGTATGTAGTAGTGCCTTGATAAGTATTGCCAACGTGAGTTATGGTGCCAGTGTAAGAACGAGATGAGCCATTGGAGTAGGTAGTAGTTCCTTTGTAGGAATGGGTTGCACCTGAATTACTTGAACCACGAGAAACGTAACCAGAACCTGAATAAGAGAAATGTGAACGAGCCATAATAAATTCCTTAGTAATAAAAAATAAATATTGATTGATTCTCATCCTATATGAATCAAATTTTGGCTTAGTTGTATTACCTAAGCTATGTTTATATGATAAATGTTATGAATTAGCAAAAAATTTTTAACTATGGTTGAAAGCTTATTTAAATTAATTTGAAAAATAAAAAATTATTATTTTAATCTTTAAAATAATGAAGTAGCTTTAACTTAATTTTAAAATACTTGTTTAAAATATCAAAAGAACAATAAGTAAATTTAAAGGATACTAATGTCTAATCAAACAGTACTCAATTCATTTGCAGATAAACTCAAAACTGTTGTAAATAAAAATGAAGTAGAGTCAATAAAGCTTAACCCCGGTGATGCTATTTCTAACAATAATTATTTAGTATTAGGCACATTGTCAATTAATACAGGGGAAGCTGATCTTTATAGAGTGTTAGACATAAAACATAGCACAGAATGTGTTTTAAAGCTATATCGCAGAAAATCAGCAGTAAAGGAAGAAATCATAGACAAACTTTCACATACTCACAATCCTAATATTGCTGAGTTGCTAGACAAAGGTATTATCCGAGGTTTTCAATATATAGTAATACCTTATTATAAAAATAATAGCTTAGGTTCTTATATAGAACAAGGTGTGAGATTTAGTGTTGCAGAATTAAAAGCTCTTATTATTCCATCAATTATTAATGGGTTAAAAACAATACACGATTTGGGTATTATCCATAAAGATTTAAAGCCTTCAAATCTGATGGTTTCAAATGATCAAGCTCATATTATATTAATAGATTTTGGTATTAGTTCAATAACTAATGGTAATACTGTTGTAGTAACACAAACAGGGAAGTCTCCATTTTATAGTGCTCCAGAAACAAACACAGGACTATTTTTAACAGATTCTGATTATTATTCTTTAGGAATAACCTTATATGAACTTGTTACTGGTAATAATCCTTTTCATAATACGAAAATTGAGCATGTCGCTGGGTTAATGCAAATTCAAAATATCCCTTTCCCTGATGATTTTGACAAGGATCTTAAGATCCTTATTGAAGGGTTAACTTACAAGGATATTTCGAACAGAAACGATAAATCTAACCCTAATAGACGTTGGGGCTACGAAGAAGTACAAAAATGGCTTAAAGGTGAAAAGTTGCCAATTCCAGGACAAAACACTAATGTTTTGTCTAAAAATAAGGTAGAAATTAAAAATAATGGTTCACCATATATGTTTAATGGTGAAATTTATTATGATAATAAAAATTTAATTGAAGCTTTGCTTACATATTGGGATATGGGTAAACAATCATTATTTAGAGGTTTTTTATCACGTCATTATGAATTGTCTAAGGATCAATTTTCACAAGATATATGTGAACAAGCAGAGAATTTATATAATACTGATCATAATAATGATGAACTAGCTTTTATGCATGCTATGTATCTACTAGAACCAACTATTACTAAGCTATATTGGCATGGATTAGTTTTTGAGAATATCACTACTTATGCTACTGCTTTATTAGATGAATTGAGTAATAATGCACCTAATGAGCAATTTATATCATCAGCTCAAAATATGTTAAAAACAGGTGTCTTAAAAAGTTACGTTAAATTAAAACAGCAAGAGAACAAGAATCAATATCTAGAAATAATCAGGAATAATACAGATTTACTTGCCTTAAAGTCTATTTCCACAATAGACATTGCGATTCGTTTAGGGAACTCTTTACTAGGTCGTGATGCAATAAAAGTTGGTAATCACTTTTTTAAAAGCTTTTTGGATTTTAAGGCTTTCATGGAAGATTTGTACGCTAATGATTTAATAGCCTATAAAAATTTTTGTACAACTAACAAAAATGATTTGCTTGATCAGGAATACATTAGCACTAATATAAGCATAAAAGAGCAAATTAGAAGTTTTATAGGTAAAGGTTCTGATGCAATATGTTTTGATAAATTAGTCTTTAATGATTTTAAATTTTTAGAGGCGTATGTTACCGCTCTTGCAGAAGATGTTAAAGCTAAATTTATTCAAGAGCATAAAGCAGGAATTCAAAAATTAATAACGACAGAAGTTGGTGAAAGACAAAAACAACTACTAAAGTTATTTAATTTATCATTTATAAATACAGCTATTGGTGAATATATAGAATTTGGTAATTATTATCAAAAAAGTAAGGATTACAAAGATGTAATTGATTGGCTCGTCCTGGATGTACAAGATAATAAAGCTTTGCTTATTTCTAAGTACGCTTTAGATGCAGACCGCTATAATTTTCAAGAAGAAAATATTACATGGAGTGAAAGCTACATACGTAGATTTTTAAATACTACTTTTATAAATGAAGCTTTTAATGATGAAGAGCAAAAGCAGATACTATTAACTCATTTAGATAATCCAGACAACCCAACGCGAGGTACATATGGTGGTATTCCTACAGAGGATAAGCTGTTTTTGTTGAGTATTCAAGAAGCTAATAAATATTTCAAATCAGATGCAGAAAGGCGATGTAAACCAACAGCCTATGCTAAATATCATAGCGTATCTATTATTAATAATTATTGTATTTGGTGGTTACGCAGTCCAGGATATGATACTCATTTGGCTTCTAGGGTTTTGGATCTTGGTTGTATAGGTGATTATGGTTTTAGTGTAAAAAATTCAAATCATGCTGTACGTGTTGCTTTATGGCTTAATTTAATTTCTTAACTTAATTTAAAAGGCTTTACATACATTGAACTGATGTAAAGCCAATTTTTTAGTAGTTATCAACGATTTCTGTTCAATTCTTCAGTAACTCTTTCAGCAGAATGAGAACTACTTCCAGCACAATTGTTGTTGTACCAATTGGTGTCACCGCCATATTGTTTTAAATGATTGTATTCGCGCACGCAATCTGACATAGAACTATCGTCAATGTATTTAACGTTTCTATTTGAAACTTGTTCAGAAGGTGGTACTTCATAATTATCTTTTTTATCAGTGTAAGCTAACGCAACATTTGATGAACAAAGGGTTATCACGCTTAAGAGAAGTAAAAATAATACATTTTTTGTTTTCATAAATTGTCCTTAATAATGATTAAATAAAAATTAATATAAATGTAATTAAACATTGATATTACTTTATAACAAAAAAAGGCAAAATATTAATTTAACCATGGTTAAAACTTAAATTAATTGAGTAGCTAACTAAAGCAGAGGACTATTTTGCTATAACTAAGTTAGTTAATTCCCAATAATAGAAATTAATTTTAATAAAATCACACAAATATAAAATTCCTACATATTACTTAAGTAATAAGCGTATATATGTAACATAATAGGGTTAAATTCGTTCTCTAAATAAGGTTAGGGTTTAAAATTTTGAATTTTGCACTGAGGTGGATACGAGTATGGGTAAAGTTGTTTATGATATAGATGTTGCAAAGAAGAAAATGGATGTATCTGCTGTGCTCACTTCTTTTAAAATAAGTGCTGCTCAGTCTAGTTCATGCAAAGTTTCAACATCTACAGGCTTAACATTGACTGGGGCAATTTTAGAAATAGGGTTTTCCTTAGAGAATAAATGCAATTTAAGCTATAATTTAAAATGTGATCTAGATACGAAAGATAAAAATGCTTGGTTAGAAAGTGCAAAAAAATTATTTGTAAAGCCTAAACTAACTAAAAAACAGGATGATACTGTCGCAACAAAAGACGTCATCAATGAAGATTACAAATTTCCGGACCTTAAAGATAACGATAATAAATCTCTTTGCAAGAAGACAATATTAAAAAGTAAAGACTGTTTAGCTTGGGTGTCATTGGCTAATATTAAAATAGAGCAAAGCTCTTCACAAGCTCGAAAAAACTTCCCTGTATGTGTATTATTAGCTAATTTCCTACCTGTCGTAGGTTTAATTGCTCCGTGTGTAAGAAACAATAACGCATATGATTTTTTTATGTCTGATGATATCGAAAAATCTACAGATAATTCTTCCTCAAAAATACAAGAGGTAATACAAAATGAACTGAGCGGTACTCACGAAAAAGTATTGTTAAATGTTAAAAATCAAGAAGGCGATATTAATGGACTCCCCAAATTAATCATTAAAAAATCTGAGGGTATAGATATTATTGTTGCAAGTAAATATGAGTATCAAAAACAAAAAGAAGGTTCTGGGATTAATTCTGTATGGCGTATCCAAATTATTGCAGATCTTGAAGTTAAATATAATGATATATCTTATAAAAGTTCTAATGTTTTATTAGCTAGCAAATATTTGCCAACTGATAAATGTTGTGATATTGAATCCTTACAAAAAGTATTAGATAAGTATTTAATAAATACAAGTATTAAATTATCGTCTGCTGATCAAAAGGAAATCACTGCAGATTTAGCATGTATATTAATAAATGAAAAAAATATCATAAAGTTGAAACCATATATAGATTTAGATAAACAATCTTCTAGTGAAAATTTATCTCAAGAAAAAATTGATAGTTATACTCTGAGCATAACTAATTCAAAAGATAATGTTAATAACTCTTGTATAAATATAAATTTACAACCAAAAGATACTTCTGAACAAATTTATAATATTAATAAATACAAGCCAGCTAATGTGCAATTTGCACAATTTACACAAAGCGACAAAGCAAAAAATAAAAAGGTGCAAAACATTGATTACGTTATTGTTTATGATTCAAATTTGAATGTTATATCAGGCATAAAAACATTAGGCCAAATATTTGGTGATGGAAATTCTAAAATTAAATTGGTACAAAAAAACGTTTTAGGAACTCCAAGTAAAAACACGCAGTATATATTAGAGTATGGAATTCAAGTTGATCGTAGCGAGGATCCAAAATATTTTAAATATACTAAAAGTTTTTCAATGGACGACTTGAGTATTAGTAGAAAAATTGAAAATGAAAAAACAATTTATAGATTAACTGTTAGTAGTTCAACTACAAAAGATATATGGCTTAATGAACAGAAAAATGAATCTTTTATTGAAGTAACATCTATCAATGAATTAATTGGAAAAGTATTTACTATCACCTATAAAAAAGATGAAGATTATATTTATGGATTTATTTCTATATATTATTCTGAAATAGACAATACTTTTGTATGCCAAGAAGTTCCTGTACTTAATCAAACAATGTATTATCAATTGAAAAATTTTCATACAGGTAAAAATTTAAATCTTTCACAAAAACAGGCAGCTTTATTTACAGGAAGTGTAGCAGCAATAGGTATTCCAATGGTTGCAGCTTTGTTTTCATTAATTTCTTTTGACAAAGGGATTAATTTTACAACAAAGAATTCGGAAATAGTTTTATCAACTACTAAAGATTTGGCAAAAAAAAAGCCTGAGGATTCAATAGATATAGAAAATTCTCAGAATTCCGCTTCGTTAAAAATAACAAAATCAGCAATTAGTTTATTTGCTGAATCTTCTAATAAAATTGGTATGAATATTAAAGAAACTGGAAATGATGGAACATTTATTCGGCAAAACGCAGATAAAATAGAAATATATGTAGAAGGTGTAAATGTTGCAACTATTAAAGATGGTAGCACTACAGTAACTTTTTCAGGTGTGAAATTAACATTAAGTGATAATGGTTTGGTACTAAATAAAGGCGGTGAATTATTAAATGTCAATGATAATGAAATGAAAATTTTTGCAGGTAAGCATATCTTCAATAAATAGTGGAAATAGGAGCTAAATATGAGTTATTTTAATAATAATGATTGGGATAGAAGCACATCAAGTAAAGTTTCCATCTCCACTTCTGATAAAATAATGTGTTCGGTTGTAGGATTAAAGTTTGATGTCATTGGCTCAATAAAAAATGAAATTAAAATGGGGTTGAGCTCTAAATTTGCCGTAAAAGGAGCTTCGTTCACCTATAAACCAGTTAAAGGAATAACATATAGTTATTCAAATGTTGCATATATTGAGAAATCAAATGTAAGATCTATACACTACGAAATTTCAAATACAAATAATATAGATGCGTATGCAAACAATTCTATTTTTATTTCTAATGATATGGGTGAACCGCAAACTATAAATTTAACCGAGCAAAAATGTTATAAACTTTGTACATGCCAAACAACATCAAATGTAGATAATGCAAATCCCTCATTAATCTACGGTACACATAGTCAGTTTACACAAGAAGATTTGGATATGA
>CAZTNG010000010.1:0-13851 GCA_964615195.1 uncultured Enterobacterales bacterium | reverse complement strand
AAGTAAATGCACGAGCATCAGATCCTAGAAACATAGATATAAAAGCCGAAAATGAAAATTTATTATTTCATTCATTAAGTAAAAAAAAGATTTTGTTAAGTGTTGGTGACAATTCATCAGTGGAAATTAATAATGGTTTAAAGTTTAAAGTTTCTGATGGTGCAAAAATAGAATTATTAGTAAAAGGAACAGGTATTAATTTAGCTAACAATTCTATAACAATGAATATTAATAATAAACAACAAATAAATGTTTCTGATGGTAATATCAATGTAGCTTCTGTAAGTATTAATAATTCATCATTAACTGTAGGAAGTTTAAATATTAGTAGTGCAACAGGAGTGAAATTTGCTTCAAATAAATTTGAAGCAGCGGTAACAAGTGTAGTTAACGCTAAAGTAAGTAATTAACTAGAGCAGAATTATTGATAATAATTGTTGTAAGAATGACACTCTTGAGTAAGTATTAGGAGATATGTATGGCAGAATCTAATATAACAAATTTAAATAAAGCACAAAAATTAGGTACTATGTCTATAACAGGTGATCTATCTGATGAATATGCGCTTTCAATGGATCAATCTTCTTTGGCTATATTAGCAAAAATTGATTTTAGTGGGCTTATAAATATCACTAGTACTAATAATTTAGGTGTTTCTGTAGATATATCTAAACAATTTAAAAAGCATCAAGTAGATAGCTATAAATTTAGTTTTACCGAATACAATTTTGCAAATAAGAATAATTATGGAGCATTTTCGTGCATAGCCATAGAAGATTTAAATCTTTATGCTAAAACTAGTATGGCTTTTGAAGTAAAGGATTTAAATGTTTCAAAAAATCTAGATAAATCAACCATTGCCGCTATAGGTGCTGGATCTATGGCAGCTATGAATGTTGTTAGTATGGGGCATATGTTTACAAAAGGTAAAACCTTAGACGCTGGAGGATGGAGTTTAGGCGTAATTTCATCAGCAGCTTTGCCTGCAATGATAGCTGTAGGTTTACTAATATATCTTAAAAAAGGTAATTCTAGCGGTGCAGGTCCTACTAGTGCAGTATCTTCATTTTCACCTCCAAAAGGAATTTGTATACATGCTCAGAATAACATTATGGCTAAGGCAAATAATATTAATTTGATTTCCGGTGAAGAAGTTTTTGGTAGTGATGCTTCAGGAATAAAATTAAGTGATAAAAAAATAACTTGTTATTGTTCATCCAATAATAATGAAAATATTGAGTTGTCTGTAGGTACAACATCGGATATAAAAATTGCTAAAAATTCTATTGAAATAAAAAATAATAATTCAAGTATGACTTTTACCAAGCAAAAATTAAAGATAAAAGTAGATAGTTTTTCATTAACCTTTAGTAAGGATGATTTAAATATTTGTAATAATTTTAAATTTAATATTAAAGGTGAAAGTTTACAAATTAATAACGCCAAATATACGAAAGATAAAGCCATTTTGTGAATTAAATAATTATAATTTACATCTATTTTTAGATGCATTTGGGATTATAGCAATAGGGAAAATTTAGCATGCAAATTTATAAATCACCAACTACAGATTTAACACTTTGTGATTATTCTTTTAGAGGTAAAAACTATCGTTCTGTGGCCCCTATGGTGTTTTTTAGATTGTCAACGAGTACTATTGTTGATGCTACAGAGTCAATGGCTGCGATCATTGAGAAATTTCCTAACATTTCATTAGATGCAGGATTACCAAAACCATGTGGGGAATGGTCTATATATGGTGATGCCATAAGAGATAGGTTGGATATAGAACATTCTCTTATAGAAATTACAATGGGAAAATCTTCTAAGACTGTAATGGTTGATTTTAGTAAAAAATACAAGCTTAGATTAAGTCTAGATAATACTGTTGATGCTCGTACTCGTTTTTTCTTATACGAAGAGTCTCTTCTTGGTTTTCCATATACCAAACTAGTTGCTTCATTTACAGATGAAGCAATGGATTCGTCAATAAGATTGCCATTAGCTGGTACATACGGAAAATCATATTTACAAGATGAATGGCCTAATTTACCAAAAGATTTTAATTTTGCATTTAACTTAGTTTCTCCTAGGGATCAACGTATTGAGGGTTTTTGGAGCTTTGGAGATTATTATAGTTTATCAGGTGTAGTACCTGCTCTTTATGGTGGATTTTTTAAAGGATATCTACCAAGTATTGATTTAAGAGTTTATATGCACCATATGATTAATGATGTAAAACATGAATTAATTCCAGGTATATTAAATTTTGATACCATAAAATTTTTCCCTGATTTAGATCTTGGTGTAATGATATGGCATTCTATTTTTGTTGTAGATAAGGATGCGGATTTTGATACATTACTAGTTCTTGATGCTAAAGATTTATCTTCTAAAGATGAAAATGGTAAAGAAATTCCTCCAACCGACCAAGAAATTTTAGCTTTGGCTATAGCTCAGCATCCTAAAAAAGAACAAAAAAAACATCCAGAGTATGTAATCACAAAAAAAATAGCTGAGGTAAAAAAAGAATCGAGAGCTATTAAACATGCGCGTTATTGTAATGTTTATTTAGATTATTATCGTTGTATTAAGGCATATGGGGAATTCCCTGTTATTGAACCTTTGTATAGGGATAGATTTGGAAATGGTGCTGAGGAAAATGTACGTAACTTTCTTGATATTTATACAGAAGTTTCCAAAAAGCAAATAGATGATAGTTTACCTTTTGTACAGGCATTAAATGGTAATATCTTACCTGAAGAGAAAAATTTTAATACACAGTTATCGGCCTTAATTTATGGCGCGCAAAAGAATAATAAACATGAAGAATTTTTAAAATTTTTGGCTCAAGCAGATTTAAGAGATTTTTCTGTAAGACGTTATTTATTAAGCTATTTACCAAAACCTCAGATACATCGTTATGTAGATTGGGGAATAGGTGTCGATGAGTCTCGCACTTTTACAATTCCAAGTGGAATTTTAATTCCTATTTTTATGGATGATGTGTTTACCTCTGCAATGGTATTGTCTCAAAATTATACAGATGAAAGCGATGTATTTATTATTCCAGGTAGTGAATTAAAAAACAATGGTTGTTGGTTTAATCATCTGGGGTCTGATTATTATCCTAGATTTATTTGTAATGACATAGTAGATGCCCTGCGTCTAAATGAAGAAACTTTGCATTATCTAAATCCAATAGCATTACAAAATCCTAATGATGAAATTCCAAAGCCATTAGAAAAAAACATAAATGAAAGTAAATTGGTATTAATACCTGCAAAAAACGGGGAAGAACAAATAATTTTAGAGAAATGGCACGATTTTCATACCAACATTAAGGTTGTTTCTCTCGGCTTCCATGAGGATGGTTCACCATATAACTCATTAAGAGAGCGTTTAACATCTAATGAATCCATTGAAAGTTGGCTACAGCCGTACTTATCTTTCCAAATAGAAGAACCTGATTATTTGAGCAAAGAGCAGTATGAAGCAGCTTTTGATAATGTTTTTGCAAAAAGGCTTAATCAGCCATTAGGTAAATTAGATATTACTAAGGCTCGTGATAATCTATTAGAGGAACAGAGGCAAAAGGTTCTAGATTATTGCAAAACAAAGGAGCTTAAGGATAAAACCAATGAAGCCTTTGATAAAGCTAAGATTGAAATGCATAAATATGATAATGCAAGTGAAGAAGAAATTATGCAGGCTCATTTAGATGCACAACGTAAAAATATTGAAGATACAAAAAATTTATTAACAAAAAATAAAAACATTTCAGAGCAATCTGATGTTAGTGCGGATGCTTATAGTTCAGTTTTAGAAGATATAACGGAGCAAGAAATTGCTTATCAAGAATTTTTAATGTTTTCTAAAAAAGCTGATAAAGAGCTAGATACAGTAAAAGCAGAGTTTATCGAAATAAATAAGAGAGATGCTGATGAGTTGGCACGAGCTTATAATTTAAAAGCTGAAGATCTTGATAGTCTTAAAGCAATCGATCATTTAGAGAATAGTGAATTATATCTTGCAGATAGAGATTATGTTGACTGTGACTATAGAAAAATGAGTTTCAAAAATAGTAATTTTGATAACATTAATTTTATAAGAACCAACTTAAGCTTTTGTAATTTTGAAGGCTCAACATTTACTAATTGTTGTTTTGATGCATGTATATTGAGATGTGCAAATTGGAAAAATTGTACTTTCATAAATTGTAAGCTACAGAATGGAATTGCTGAAGAAAATGATTATACAGGAGCTGAATTTTTAGCAATAAATATTAAAAATTTTTCTCATAATAAAGCAATTTTTAAGGATGCAAGCTTTAGCGCGGGAACTATGCAATCAACAAGTTTTATGGAATGTAGTTTCGACAATATTGAATATTCCTTCACTGAAATAAATAGCAATGATTTTTTAAAATGCAAATTTAATAATTTTATTCTTAACAATGTTGTTATCAGTGTATTAAATTTTAGGGATTCAGAGATAAAGAAATTTAGAATAACCGATTCTTCAATTGAAAAGTTCTCTATGCTTGAGTCTGTATGTGAGCAGTTTGAAATAAATGAATCTATACTGAAAGGGGCTATTATTAATAAAAATTACATAAAAATTGCCAATTTCTCAGAATCTGATATGCAAGAACTTGATATATCTAAGACAGTACTCGTCGCTTTTTATGCTAATAATTCTAACTTTTACAATAGTAAATGGGTACAAGCTGTTGCTAAACAATCAATAATTAAGCAATGTAATATGCAACAAAGTGACTTTACTCATGTGAATTTGCTTTGTTCATCATTAGCAGGTTGTAGATTAGGTAAGGCAAATTTTGAAGAAGCCAATTTATTTGGTTGTGACTTTACAAATGCAAAAATTTTGGATAACAATTTTAAAAATGCTAATTTAAAGAGAACTTTACTTACTGGCTTTGAGTATCAAGAACCCATTTCTGAGGTACTGAGTTTTAAGTGGTAATTTGAAAGCAATAGATACACAATACTACATAAATAGTGATCTGTATAAGAGTGTTGTTATATAAAGCATAAGTATGTTTTTATAAATATATTATAAAAATACTTAAATTTTTATATCGTTAATAACTAGTGTGCTAACAGAAAAATATATTATTAAATCAGAAGATCTTAGGAGTAATGTTTGATCTTTTGTAACAGGTCTATGCTTATAATTATTGCAGAAAACAATTTTAAAAATGCAAATTTAAAACGTACTTTATTGTCTAATTTTGGGTATAAGGATCCATTAGATAATTTTGTGAGGTTTAATTCATAAATCAATAATTAGTAACATATGAATGTAACAAATTTTTTAAATTAACGTTTAAATAGTAAGTGATAGTTATAAGATCACAGTTTAAATATAGTATTGTTAAAAATCATAATTATTATTGTGAACTTATGCTTAAATGGTTTTAAGTTTATGTAATGCATATCTATATTAAAGCTAAGTTTTTTTGTAAATTTATTGATTTACGAATTAATAGTAAGAATCGCAGGATTTTGTTATTTTAGGGATAGAGGTTGTTATGAGAAATCTATTTAAGTTTTGTTTTATGCCTAACTTGCCACAAGCAGGTGAGACCATAATGAATGTAGCAAATTTTGAGGGCTTAGAAAGTATTTCAGGTCTCTACGAATATAAAATAACTATTTGTGTTGAAAATTTACCAAATATTGATAATTTCATAAATAAACTATTACGTCATAGAGTTACATTAACGATCCAAAATGGAATTTTGGATCGTGATGTCTGTGGAATTATTAGCGAGGTTAGCTATAAAGGCGAGTATTTGAGCCGTGTATTTTTTGAAGTATTGCTAGTACCTCAGGTAAGTTTACTTAAAGAAAATTGTAAATCACGCGTGTTTTTAAACCTATCAATTCCGCAAATTATTAATAATGTATTAGCAGAAGAAACTAGAAGTTTAGGTCTAGTATCTATTGATTTAAGTTCAATAGACATGTCTAAATACAATAAAGAGGCAATGATTTGTCAATATAATGAGTCAAGTTGGGACTTTATTTGCAGACTAATGGAAAAAGTTGGTATTTATTATTATTTCAAACAACCTGAGAACCAGGGGATGTTTTCAGTAGGTGCCATGAAAGTAGAAACATTAGTACTAAGTGATAATAAGGCTCATGAAAGAAGTATGACACCTAAATTCCTTCATCTTGGGCAAAAAGGAAGTGATGAAAAAGATTGTTTATATGACTTAAACGTAAAGTTTTCTCGTACTAGTGCTAGTTGTATTGTTCGTGGTTATGATTGGGATAAAAATAGAACGCAAGCTCTTAAGCCTAATGTTACTAATAATGTGGAAATTGAAGAAAGTAGTGCAGATATAATGCGGCAAGTTAACAGAGCTGTGATTGATAATTTTGACCCAAATATTTTAGATCAAGATGCAATACTTTTTGCACAAATTTGTGCAGAAAGAGAGGCTACTAAATCTGAAGTAGCAGTAGCTAAAACAACATGTTCATCTGTTGAAGCTGGTTGCCGTTTTAGAGTTACAGGTTCTAATTTTGTTAATAAGCATCAATGGTTATTAACAAGAGTTAAACATGTCGGTCGCCAAGCAAGCTTTATGTTGGCTGGGTTAAACAATGATAATATTAATGAGTCAGACAGTTTTTATTATAATGAAATAGAGGCTATACCTGCTAATGTGCAATATAGACCAATGCTAACAACAAGAGTACCAGTTATAAATGGTGTAATTCCTGCTATTGTGGAAGGACAAGATGGAGAAATTCATGCTTGTATGGATGAGTTAGGACGTTATAAGGTAAGATTTTGTTTTGACAATGAGCAAAAGAGTACAGGTTTAGCATCATGTTGGTTGAAGCTAATGACACCTTTTGGTGGCACTGATGGAACATCTGGAATTCATTTTCCTTTATTAGGTGGTGCACAGGTTCTAGTTGGTTTTATTGGCGGAGCTATAGACAAACCTTACATAGCTGGAGCTATAGCAGATGCTAGTGGGTTGGTAAGTAACAGTGACTTTATTGGTTGTAGCGTAATACGTTCTCCATATGGCAATTCAATTGTTATGGGTGATTATGAAGAAGGTAAGGAATTTCTATTGCTGAAAAATTCAAATGGCTATAGAGTTTTAGGTGATATACCAGATGATGTACTTAACAAGTTTTAGGAATATAAACCATGGCAATTGATTTTAATTATATAAGTGCTCTAGAGGAACAGCTTGTTTTAAAAGGTTACGCCTTTGTTGCAGAGGATGCTTTTCCTCCAGAACTTCAGGAATATGGATTAGAAGGTGACCTTGGCAATTATTTAAAAACTAGCATAAATTTTAAGAATCATTCATTTTCTGAATGCTACTTTAAAAATATGGATATGTCTCAATGGGATTTGACTCATACTTATTTTTCTAAATGTTTATTTGAAAATTGCATATTCTCTAAAAATTTAAACTTCTTAAGTATGCATGAATCTGAAATTCGTAACATTAATTTTGAAGAAGATTCAAATTGGGAAGGTGTATCCTGCACTAATTGTGTGATTAAGAATGTAAAAGCTTTTAGGTTAAATATTGTACGTTGTGATTTTGATGGAGTTGATTTTATAGATTGTGATTTTACTAAACTAAAACAAAGAGACCATAGTTCATTTAGTAAATGTAGCTTTAATAATGTAAGTTTTAAAGAATCATCTTTAAAATATATTCACATGTTTGATTGTGGAAAACTCCAAAAAGTTGACTTTTCATATGCTGATTTAAGTAGTGCAGTTATTAGTGGTATGCAGATTTCCAAAGATAATGACATACTACTTGAGAATACTAATTTAAGCTGTTGTAATCTTGAAAAGAGTGCATTCAATACAATTCTTTTTAAAAATGTAAATTTAGATCGTACAGTATTTAGTACAAGTACTTTTTTTAATATAGATTTTAAAGATCAAAATTTGAATAATGTTTGGTTTGATGAGTCAGTACTTGAGCAATGTAGCTTTAGTAATTGCAATTTAACTGGAGCCAAATTTGCTTCAGCTAAACTTGTTAGTGTTGAATTTAGAAATTGTCAAGCAAATAATATTTTTGCCGAAAAAGCTGTGTTAAAAGCTTGTGAGATAACAGCTTGTAATTTCGATTTTGGGAGTTTTGCATACGCTGAGCTTTATGGTTGTAATTTTAATGAATGTTCAATGGTTCAGACATATGAGCATTGTTTAAAGCAAGAGCATGTAACTTTTTCTAATTGCACTCGTTTGAATATTAGAGTAACAGATCCTGATCTTTACGAAGCAGAGCATTTTTACTAAGGAATGCATAATAATGGTTAATAAGTTGATATACGGAGTTTAATATGTTTGCTTGTACAACAATGAATGGTACTGCTATTGCGACAGCAGTTACAGACGTTTGTAATACACCATCTCCTGCGGGTCCTGTACCTATGCCATATCCAAATACTGCAATGCTTATGACTGCTAATCCAAGTACTACAGTAAAAAACGTTATAGTAATGGGCATGCCCGTTTTAAATGAGCAAAGTGTAATTCCAATGACAAATGGTGATAATGCTGGTGTTAATTTAGGAGTCGTTTCAGGAATGGTTATGGGACCATGTACATTTAAATCAGGTAGTCAAAAGGTCAACTTCGGAGGGAAACCTGCTGTATTTATGACTTGCCAAACAGGTCATAATGGACAGAATAATCCAAATGCAATGGGTACAGTTGTTGCGCCGTCACAATCTATATTGGATGTTAAATAAGAAGTAGTGTTGATGTACGATAATAATGAACAAAAATTTAAACAACAGCCAACCATAACTACTCTAGCAAATAATCTTGAGCAAATATTAGATGTTATTGATACTAAGAGTAGTGTTTCTTTACCTACTACTGCTAGGCCTGTGAAGTCACGAGGAAAAGCTTGTGTTGAAAGCTTAGACTCTTCTGGGTTTATACTTAAGGATATGGATGGTGTATCTTTTAAGGCTTTAGCTAGTGAAGACTTATTTTTAATTCCAACAGTTGGTGATTTAGTTCTTTATGAGTATTTAGATGAAGACGATTGTTATATTCTTCACATTCTTAAAAGTAATAATGCAACTAGTACTAAGAGAACAGTAAGGTTACCAGATAATGCTATGCTTCTAAGTGCTAACGAGTTGGAGTTATTAAGTCGTAGTATTGTACAAAAATCAATAGAACAAACAAATCTTTCTCAAAACATACGAGTAAGCTCAAGTGATATAAGTGTGAGTTGTAAAACTTCATATTTAAATGCAGATTTATCGCAAGAAAACTTAAGTACTAAAATGCTTACATCAGAAGTCTATAAAACTAATATCACCAAGATTGCTGATGAACATCATGCAAATAGTAGATTAAAGGTTGATAATGCTTTTTCTTTAGGTGCTGACCGTGTTAAGCTTAATGCAAAAGGCCATGTTGATATAGATGGTGAAAAAATAAATATGGGGTAGCCATGATTGTTGCAGATGAAATAGTAGCCTTAGGTGCTGTGAAATCAAAGCCTGGATTAGATGGAGTAGATTTAGATGATACTCCTGAAATGACTAAGTTAAGTGCGGAAATTGAAAAATCTCAAAGTGTTAGTTCACCCCAACCAATTAATTGGAACTTAGTTGAGCAGTGCTCTAGAATAATTTTACGTGACTATGTGAAACATTATCAAATTGCAGCCTATTATGGTGTTAGTTTAATAAAAATAGGACATGGAATTTTAGGTGTAGCTGAAGGTGCTAATGTTTTTCTAGGCATCTTTAAAAATTTTTGGGAAGATTCTATTCCTCCTATAAAGCGTAAAAAGGGACGTTTTAATGCGCTAGGATATTGGTTAGAAAATGTGTCTCAATTCGTTGAATCATATTCTGGTGAGCCAATCCCTGAAAATATTGTTTCTGAAGCTATAGATATTATTAGTGATCTCGATAGTACTATGGCAGATATTGATGAAGATAATGCACCTAATTTACGCCCATTATTGAATTTTATAAGAAATTTACCAACAGCAGCTATTGAAGTTAAAGAGGTTACTCCTACAAAAGATGTAGAAGTTCCTATTGTTGAAACGGCAAGTAGTGCTTCAACCGTTGCTAGTGCTGTAAATAAAGATCTTGTTGCAGCAGAACCTGTAGTACCAAAAACTAGTACACCAGTTGTAGTTCCTGTAGCTGAAAATGTTGAGCAAAAATTAAAAATTGCGTTTAACTTTTTAGTGGAAGCAGCGGACGAAATTTTTACAACAGATATATTTAATCAAGAAAGCTATCAATATCGAAGAATTGGGGCATGGCAAAAAATTAAGACCTTACCTTATAATGATAATAATGTTACAAGAATTCCTGCTCCTGTAGATGAAATACGCAATTCGTTAGAAAAGTTGTATTTAGGAAATCAATTTGAACCTCTTATAAAAGCAGCAGAGATGCGTGTAACACAATATCTTTATTGGTTAGATTTGTCTTATTACTCATATAATGCGTTAGTAGCTCTAAAAAAACAAGATGTAGCTGATGCAATCGTTTTACAGGTAAAAACGTTTGTTTCTCGTTTACCAGGAGTTACGGAGTTATGTTTTGATGACAATACTCCTATGTCAACAGCTGAAACTAAGTCATGGATTTCTTCTTTTGCGCAAAATAGTGACAAAGGATCAAGAAATACAGATGGAATACAAGGTAAAATCAAAGACGTTGTAAGCTTAGGACAAACAGATTACCAAAATGCCATTAGTGTTTTAGATAATTATATTAAAACTAGTAGTGGTATGACCAAATTAAGATTTGAGAGCGCTTTAGCTGTAGTTTTTGTAAAAAATAAGCGTTCTGATTTAGCTGTTGGTATTACTGATAAAGTAATAGGAATCATTAAAGAGCATTCTTTAAGTTCTTGGAATGAAATTGAAGCAGCTGAAGTTTTAAGTTTTGCATTTGATGTTTATAAGGCAGCAGAAAAGCTAGATAAAGCGGCTGAAGTATTAACTCAATTATCTATTTTAAGTCCTACTTTGGCAATAACTAAAAGTTATGTAGAGCAGGAATAGGGGTATAAATACAATTAAGTCTCATTAAGGAGAATAGTATGGCTGGTCAACAAGGATCAATAGCACCGAAGGAAAGAGTAAACATAGTTTATCGTCCATCAACTGGTGATGCGAAGGAAGAAGTTGAACTTCCTTTAAAAGTTTTAGTAATGGGTGATTTTACTCATGCTGAAGACGATCGTGCAGTAGAAGATCGTAAGACTATCAACGTTAGTAAAGATAACTTTAATGACGTTTTGGCAGCGCAGAATATTAGCTTAAAGATGAAAGTTGATAACAAATTAGCTGGTGCTGAGGCTGATAGCCAATTGGCTGTAAATCTTAATATTAATAATATAAAGGATTTTGAACCTGACCAGATTATTAAACAGGTTCCTGAACTTGCAAAGCTTCTTGAATTACGTGAAGCACTTAAGGCGTTAAAGAGTCCACTTAGCAATGTTCCAGAATTCCGTAAAAAGGTTCAAGCTTTGGTTTCTGATGAAAATGCTAGAGAAGCACTTCTTAAAGAGCTTGGTATTAGTGAAGAAGAAACTAAGTAAGGACAAAGGGAGATTATAAATGGCTGAAGAATTAAAGCAGGATGGCGGTGCAGCTACAACCGTAAATTTCCTAGATGATATAGTAGAAGCTACAAGATTGAAGCCTGATGATGCAGCTTATGCTGTAACTAAGACTGGTTTACAGACATTTTTGGCTGATATTGTAAAATCAAAATATGCTGGTGCAAAGATCAGCGGTGACTTAGTAGATATGATGATTTCTGAATTGGATGCACAGTTGTCTAATCAAGTTAATGAAATTATTCATAATGATGAATTTAAGTCATTAGAAGGCACTTGGCGTGGCTTAAAGTTTTTGATCGATAGAACAGACTTTAGAGAAAATGTTAAAGTAGAAATGGTTAATCTATCAAAGCAAGATTTAATCGATGATTTTGAAGATTCTCCTGAAATAGTAAAGAGTGGTTTGTACCAAACAGTTTATACTTCAGAATATGGTCAATTTGGTGGTCAACCATTTGGTGCTATGATTGCTGACTATGATTTTGGTTGTGGCCCACAGGACATGAAGTTACTTAAGAATGTTGCTTCAGTAGCTGCAATGAGCCATGCACCATTCATTAGTGCTGCAGGTACTTCATTCTTTGGTATTGAAAATTGGGATGAACTCGCTAAATTGAAGGATCTTCATTCTGTATTTGAAGGACCTCAATATGCAAAATGGCATTCATTCCGTGAAAGTGAGGA
Organism: uncultured Enterobacterales bacterium; assembly: GCA_964615195.1. Taxonomy (GTDB): domain Bacteria; phylum Pseudomonadota; class Gammaproteobacteria; order Enterobacterales; family Succinivibrionaceae; genus HGM20899. Next base: position 1,524 of record CAZTNG010000010.1, on the reverse strand, counting down.
TGCACGCTATGTAGCATTAACATTGCCTAGATTCCTTCTTCGTTTACCTTATGGTAAGGACACTGTACCATGCAAGTCTTTTAATTATAGTGAAAGTACTTCAAATGGTGATTCTGATTTCTGTTGGGGAAATACAGCATTTGCTTTTGCAAGTCGTTTAACTGATAGTTTTGCTAAGTACCGTTGGTGTGCAAATATCATCGGTCCACAGAGTGGTGGTGCGGTTGAAGATTTACCATTATATCAGTATGAAGAAAATGGTGAAATTAAGAATAAGATTCCAACTCAAGTGTTAATTTCTGAACGTCGTGAATATGAACTTGCAGAAGAAGGCTTTATAGCACTTACTATGAGAAAGGGCTCTGATAATGCAACATTCTTCAGTGCTAACAGCGCTCAGATGCCTAAGAGCTTTGGTAATACAGCAGAAGGCAAGGAACAAGAGATGAATTACCGTCTCTCAACTCAAATGCCTTATATGATGATTGTTGATCGTTTAGCTCATTATATTAAAGTTTTACAGCGTGAAAACATCGGTTCTTGGAAGAATCGTGGTGAACTTGAAAGTGAATTAAACAAGTGGGCTAGTCAGTATGTTACAGAAATGGATAATCCAGAGCCTAGCGTACGTAGTCGTCGTCCATTAAGAGCTTGTGAAATCAAGGTAAATGACGTAGAAGGAGATCCAGGTTGGTACCAGGTATCTTTGAAGGTTCGTCCACACTTCAAGTACATGGGTGCATCCTTCACCTTATCCTTAGTTGGTAAGCTTGATAAGAAGTAATCAGTAAAAAATAAATAAAGGGCGGTTTATACTTTTATATCCGCCTTTTTAGTTAATAAAGCTTAATATTATTTATTGGAGCGTATGTATGCAACCTGAAAGCTTACTTGAGCGTATTAGAAATCAGTATCATGGAGTTGTACCAAAAGGGCAAAACATTGATAGATTAGTAGCTTCAATAATGCATAATTTAGAAAATATTTTAAATCATCAGCAAGGTGGTGCTTTAGCAGCGACTGATCTTGGTTTGCCAGACTTAAATTCAGCTAGATTTGGTGATGGGTTAGAGAATTTACGTGGTTTTGAAAGAGTTGTTGAAATGTGCATTCGTAAATATGAACCTAGAGCCGTAAATGTACAAGCTAGTTTTATTGAGAACAGCTCTAATAGTTTATCCTTAGGTTTTAAAATCAACATGTCTGTAATGATGGATCAAGAAGTTGTACCATTAGTTTTTGAGACTATCTTAGGTATTGATGGTCGTATTTATGTTGAAAATAATATTTCTTAGAACTTTGCATTAGTTCATTAGATTTGAAAAATATTATAATGAATATTAAAAATAAATAATTGTTTTAATTTTGTATGTTTTTTACTAAAAATTTTTTTGCATAAAAAGTTACAGAAAGGATTATATTTAGCCTAATTAAAGTTTCACAATTTAAATTGATTTTTTCAAAACAATCTCAAATAATTTATTATTATGCCACCTCTTGTTTTTGTTAGCACTATAACTACAT
>CAZTNG010000009.1:22832-40249 GCA_964615195.1 uncultured Enterobacterales bacterium | reverse complement strand
GGATCCAAAATATTCATAGGATATGTGTTGATTCGTTTAATAAAACCATTTCTTTTAATATTATCTTGCGCCAGAACGCACTGTTGCGGTAAATCAACTATAGTAATTAATGCTTCTTCATTGTATTTAGCTGCTTCAATAGCAAATTTGCCAGTGTTTCCACCAACATCATAAATCAATTTAACTTTATTATTGTCAAACACATATGGTAATGCTTTTTCAAATACATGATCAGAGTAAAAATGATCGAAGTCAAACCAGGAATCTCTAGCATCTTTTGGGAGTTTACTCAAATATGGATATATCGTATCGTACTCTGAAGTGAACGTCTGTAGCCCTATTGGTTTTTCAGATAATAGAGATTCTGTTAGATCTGCTAAACCTTTATAGCATACATCCCTAGTAAAATTAAAATTAACCTGAGTCATACGATCATCATTTAAGTACATACCAACCTTAGACAAACGATAATCACCAACATCATTTTGAATAATTATATCTGCAACTACCGCAAGATCTAATAAAACCCCACATGTATACTCGCTTATGCCACAAGAAATAACAATATCCGCTTTAGATAAACAATTACCATCTTTAAGTTCACCTAATTTGCTAAGAATACCCAATTTTTGTAAAGCAACAACTGTTTGAAAAACGAAAGGCCCTACTGCTATCATATTAGCCTGTTTCAAGGCATCCATTGCACTGATATCATTAAACTTTCTATGTGTCATATCTCTTCTCTTATAATCTATTTATCCAAATTTAAGGCACAAAACTAAAATATCATTGTTCATTATTGGTTATTAATTTTTAATATGAATCTCCTAACAATAAACTCACATGCGAACATTAATCCTATCAAAAAATATGCAATTAAACCGTTGTATAAAGCCCATATTTCATGATTTCCAATTAAAACAGTAATTAATGCAATAAATCCATTAAACACAAAAAAGCAACTCCACAAAACTGTTACTTTTTTGCAATAACTTTTAAATTTAACATCTTGTTTTTCTAAAGGAACCCTTAATGACGCTATCTTCTCAATAATAGGTGTATTACCTACAAGCAAAGAGCTAGTAAACACAATAAAAAACACCGAATTAATCATAACTGGGTACAATAACAAAAATAACTCGTTACCATTATCTATAAAATAACAGCCAATCATAAGTATACCAATTACAAATATACCTAAACTTTCATATAGTTTTTTTGTACTACTTGATAATAATCTTAAAACAAGAACACATAATAAAAAGATGGCGACATAAAACGTTAGGCCATTTTTTAATAATGCATAAACAATAAAAGGATATGCAATAGATAGTATTATAGATAGTAAATTGATAACCAATTTCATATCTATACAACGCTCTTAAAAATCAAAGAAGTATTAACTCCACCAAATGCAAAATTATTACTCATAATATAATTACATTTTTTTACTAATCCATCACCTGTTATTAAGTTCAAATCTCCACAGCGTTCATCAGGAGTTTCCAAATTTAAATTCGGTGCATACCACTGCTCAGACATCATGTATATGGAAATTATTGACTCTAGAGCGCCTGCAGCTCCTAATGTATGTCCCATGTAACTTTTTAATGTAGAAACCGGAACTTTATTTCCAAATACTCTGTATGTTGCAGATCCTTCTGCTATATCACCGTTAATTGTTCCTGTTCCATGAGCATTAACATAACCAATATCACTAGGATTAAGAGAAGCGGATTTTAATGCTAACCCCATACAATTTTCCATATCGACTGTAGATGGATTAGTTATATGTGTTGCATCGCAATTTGTGGCAAAACCAACAATTTCTGCATATATTTTTGCCCCTCTAGCCATGGCGTGTTCATAATCTTCTAAGATTAATGAACCTGCCCCCTCTCCTACAACTATACCGTCTCGTGAAACATCAAATGGTTTTGGAGTCTGTTTAGGATCTGAATTTTCACAAGAAGTTGCAAACAATGCATCAAACACTCCCACTGCGAATGGAGATAATTCTTCAGCACCACCTGCGAGCATAACATCCTGAGCTCCTGATTTAATAGCTTCGTATGCATAACCTATTGCTTGCGAACCTGAAGTACAAGCAGTAGAGGTCGCAATTATTCGACCATGAATACCATAAAAAATGGATAAATTAACTGCAACTGTATGTGGCATGATTGCAACGTAAGTCGTAGCATTCAAATGTCTAACATCTTTATTTATTGAAAAGGCAGCTACATCATTCATAGCTTCACTGCTACCACCACTACTTCCATAGGCAATACCACAACGTCCACTTCCTAGTATTTCAGATGAATCAAGACCCGCATCAACTAAAGCTAATCCCGAAGCGGCAACTGCTAACCTTCCAATTCGTCCCATTGCTCGTGTTTTTTTACGTGGATAAATAGGTAGTTCAGCCGTAACAGGACAAACAACTTTACAATTAAGATTTTTGTAATTATTTAATTCATCCCATATTACAGTTTTATTTTGTTTAGCTTTTAATGCATCAAGTATTTCATTTTTAGATGCACCTAATGGTGAATATGATCCCATACCAGTTATTACAACCCTGCGCATTAGCACATACCTCCATTCACATTAATTACTTGTCTAGTAATATAAGCAGCTGCATCAGAAAACAAAAAGGCAACTGTTTTAGCAACTTCTTCAGGAGTACCAGCCCTTCCTAAAGGAATCATTGGTAATGCATGATCCAAAAGATCTTGATCAATCATTGATGTCGAAATTATACCTGGTGCAACACTATTAACAGTAATCTTTCGCTTAGCTAATTCCAAGGCTAATGATTTACATGCTGCAATTATTCCAGCTTTTGAGGCACTGTAATTTGCTTGTCCTCGATTTCCAACGACACCTGAAACCGAAGATATTGCAACAATTCTCCCACCATTTCTTAAATGAATCATTGGCATAATACATGGCTGTACGACATGATAAAAACCATTTAAATTTACATCAATAACAGAATGCCACTCATTAGAGCTCATTGCAGGAAACGCATTATCTGCTGCAATTCCAGCATTTGACACAATTCCCCAATAAGCACCATTATTGTTAATATCTTCTTCTATTGCTGCTTTTGTTTGTAATTCATCACTTACATTTGCCACAATTATTGTTGCAGATCTACCAATCTGTTTAATTTCATCAACTATTGCAAGTGCAGAATCTTTATGACTATTACAATGTAAAGTAATGTCAAAACCACAATGAGCTAGTTCTATTGCAACAGCTTTCCCTATGCCTGTACCAGCACCTGTTACAAGAACACGTTTTGAAGTGTTTTTCATAAGATGTAATATCCTTTAATTGATTTTATTGGAATTATTTTATAAATTAATGTTTATTTTGTGAAAAATTTTCTCTACCAATTCATCATTAGGTGATAATACAGTAAGTCTTGCTACAGCAATTTCCTCGGCTGTACTAACATCTATAGTTTTAACATCAGCACTAACAATTCCATCATTAAGATTAGAAATTTCTACACAACTTTGCAGTAAAGTTCCTTTAGGAATTGTTCCATTAGGATACTCCTTAACTAATTTCATTGCTCTAACTGATAAAAATAAACCTAGTCTGGTTAATTTATTCTCAAATCTATATGATTTATAAGCTAAAATTCCAGCTACAGCTTGAGACATAACTTCAATTAAACCAAGTACTGGCAAATTATTACATTCATCTAAAACTGCGCACTCTCTATCGCCAACAGTAAAAAAGCCACAGCCAAGGTTACATTCCTTTGTATCAGCCATCAACATTACTTTCTCACATAGGAGCATTGGCATCTTTTGTGGCATAAGACTTAATAATAAATCATTATCCAATGTAAAACCGTATTCCATTTTATACTCCAAAAATTAACGAGACGTTGTTGCCACCGAAGGCAAAAGAATTTGACATAACAACATTTGAGAGTGATTTTCTACCAGAATAAGTTACTAAATCAATATCACCAAATTCTTCACTATATTCATCTTCTGCATATGAATGATACGGTAGATCTATTTTATATTGTAAAATTAAACTGCATAAGAAAGCTTCTACTATTGCTGCTGCACCTAATGTATGCCCTGTTAAATGCTTAGATGAAGAACAAGGAACTTTATTTCCAAAAATATTCCTTATAATATTACCTTCCATTGCATCATTCAGTTTAGTACCTGTACCATGCATATTTACATAACCTATATCTTCTGCATTTAACTTGGCCATTGATAAAGCTTTTTTTACAGCTGCAATGCCCATTTTTCCAGATGGATCTGGAGCAGAAATATGGTGAGCATCACTAGTTGTACCGTAGCCTAATAAACTTATTGCTTTAGGATCTAGTTGCTCTTTTGATACTAAACAAAATCCAGCACCTTCACTTATATTAATACCGTGACGATCTTTATGAAAAGGTAAACACGGCTCCAAAGATAATGCACCTAAAGAATAAAAACCACCAACTGTAATTCTGCTTAACGAATCAGTTCCACCTGCAATCACGGCATCACAAAGACCTGATTCTATTAAACTTGTAGCACAAATTAATGCGTGTGCAGAAGAAGAGCAAGCTGTGGCAGTTGTATAGCATGGGCCACTAATATTAAGTACATTCCTTAAATACTCAGAAATACTACCTATTTCATAGGCATCTTTATTATAACTAAGACCTTGTCCTTGAACATGGACAAGCGATTCTTTGTACTCAACATCACTTATAGCAGAAGTTGATGTTCCTACAACAATACCAATTCTTTTTTCACCATAAAGCTCTTTTGCTGTAACAATATATTTACCTAGTTTAGCTATACATAATTCTGCAAAACTATTATTTCTATGCAAATTTTCCCTAGATACAAAAGGCAGTAAACCTAGTGAAGCTGACATTGAATTAGGCAAATATCCTTTAATCGACTCAATATAAGGAGAATTATTCAAGTTTAAGTTCTTTATTGTCTCAATATCATCTGCCCCTAATGCAGACAAAGCATTTAATCCATTAAGATATATCATAAAAATCCGATTTATTAAAACTTATGCGTATTAACATTGCAAACAGTGATGTACCTAAAATACCCAAAAAGATAACTGTTCCAAATGATGACATTACAGCAGTTGAAGAAAAAGCAAGCGACCCAAAAGATGCCTCAGTAGTTAAGCATGCAACTGCAACAGATTGCATAGATTGATTAATATTTTTAGCATTTATGCTGTGCATAAAAATACAATAATCAGCACCCAAACCTAAAAGCATAAAAAATGCTAATGTTGTAAATAAATTAAAATACCCATTTGCAAATATTACACACCCAATCAGTCCTAAAGATGCTCCGCCAAGTAATGGCAACACAAAACGACTAATTGTACTTTTTTTAAGTAATCCTAAAACTGAAATTATTGCCAAACCAAAAGCAATTAATAAAGCAACACTGAGTTCTTTACGATATGACGCAAAAGCTTTGCTCCATTGTTCCCTTTGATCTAGTTTAACTACAAAAGAATAATTATTTAGTTTATTAATTAATTTATCATCATTTACATTTACTCTAATAAGAATTGATTCTTTACCAAAAAAGCCATCTATTGGATTGGGGTATGAATCATAATTAAAAGTAGGTAAAATTTTTGGTATAGCAGCTGGATTCAATGCTAAATTCTCTTTTGCAAACTTTTCTGCAAGTATTGGATACATTTCAATATAATCTTGCATATTCTTTGTTTGTTGTTTTTTAGATGGAATAAGCTTACAAGGTAAAAAAATATTTTTTAATTCATTATCTGATAATGAATGTTTCAAATCTTCACAATGTTGTAGTGCCGTCTCAGTAGAATTTCCTACAACAATATAATATCCAACATGTTCATAACCACTAATAATTTTTTGGATAAGATTATTCATAGTTGTCAAAGATGTATTCTTTTCTTGCATATGAGCTACATCATCATCAACATTAACTAAATATAAACTTAACGCACCACCAATTAAAGTTATTATAATTATAAAAGATACTACATACTTGTTAATTTTTGATATGCAAAATAATAAAAATTTTGCTATTACATAACTAGGATTTACCTTTACAGTTAAATCTGCGATAAAAGCATATACTAATAAAAATGTAATTGTTAATGCAACTAATGCAAATAATGCTAATTCCTTAAGAACCAACAAATTAGTCATTGTTAATGAAAGATAAGCTAAAAGACTAGTAATTAATGAAAAAAGTAACGGGATTTTTAAGGCTTTGCGTATTTCATTACCATTTGTAATTTTACCCTTTGCTGTAAACACATGAATACAATAGTCTACACAAATACCAATCAAACAACTACCCATTGCAAGCGCCATTGCATGGATATTACCAAAACAAACTATAACAGCAAGGAAACCAGCGCCTAAAGAAATACTTAGGACACACAAAGTAATTAATAATGTAGAAAAACCTCGGTAAACAAGAACTAACATTATCACTAAAACAATTGTAGAAATCACCCCAATACGGGTCATGTCATCAACAGATGCTTTAGTTGCAGCATCAGCAAAAAATACCTCTCCTGTATAAAGTAAATTAACTCCTTCAGTTGCAAATTGATCTTTTAATTCTGCAGAATCTCTAGCTAAAAGTTCCCTGTTTGAATTATCAAATTCAGAATTAATTATTGCTCTAATTAAATAGTAATTTTGCTTGTTATACTCAATGTACAACAATCCTTCATTATCAATTTTAAAATTATCGACCTGTTCACCAATAATTCGACGCATCGTCATAAATGGGTCATATTCTAACTCGAAAGAACTAAAACCACCAAAAGGGCTATATAATGAATTTTCAATATCAGTTATTAATTTATTTTTAGCATTATCTTTTTCTTCATCATTATTCAATGGATACGGAAAAGACGCATATGCGTATCTATGTTCAAAATAGAATTTTGAAATCTCTTTTTTATTTTGAGAACTAACAACTTTAAGTTGTGGATATTTAATTAAATGCTGATTTAAAGTATCCAATGATTTTTTAGTTTTATCGGCATTGTCAGATGTTAATAAATAAACAAGTTCATGACCTACAGCTGTTCTAAAATGATCATAATCATTTATTTTTTCAACACTAGTAGGCAATAAAGCATCTAAAGAACTATCTAAGAGATTAGATTCTGTATGTAGTCTAAACACACCTGCTACTAGTAAAAATAATAATATTAATACTGTTATTATCCTTAATACTTTAGTCTGCAACACGACAATAATTCTCCTTTAATTCAGAATTTGCAGTGACAATTTTCTGATTTATGAAATCCAACTGTGTATAACTATTATTGTGCTCAACAATTTTAATTTCTGTAATAAACCCATTTTTATAGGATAAACTAATAGAAAAGATCATATCAGCTAAAGGAGACTGCTTAGGTCTTAAATAAATAATACCTTTATCATAGTCCTGGGTAACTGAAAAATTTGCATCTAAACTCGACAAATCACTTGAAACCAAAGAAGCCATTGTTGTTGACATAAATGTGAGCAAACTATCTGAATTTATAGCAACAAATTTAGTAACATTATTTTGATCAAACTCTGTAATGCCATCTTTAGTAATAAGCCATCGACGTGTAATAGGCTTTGTTACCTGCCAACAAATACCACTACTTGCAGAAATACTCGCAATACCATAAGCCTTTATACTGCGTCCGTTATTTGCAAAAAAACGCGTCATAATAAAATCGGTGGTAGCATTTTGATTTTCGTTGACTGAAAGATTTAAATCTTCAGCATTAACGTTACAAATCAGCAAAAATGTCATTAGGCAAAACAGCAAGCGCATAATAAAAAATCCAAAATAAACATAAACATACGAGATTGAAATAAAATACAACCTCTATAAGAAAAAGCACAACAAAATATATTAAGATACTTTATTCAAAAAACTTTCTATTTTCTGGACAAATCCCTTAGGCATAAAAAAACTTAATTCTTGTGAACCTTGAACCAACGCAACCTGTATTGATTTACCTTTTACACAAACAATGCCATCTTTAACAATTTCAAAGGTATGAACCAAACGATTCTCAAATTCATCAAGATTCAATCTAATTTCAAATTCATCTAAAAGCTTTAGGGAACTGGTATACTTCAATCTTTCTTCAACAATTGGGAAAAAATAATTATCCTCAGATATTGCATAATAGCTATACCCAACTAAACTCAAAAATTCTCCCCTAGCTTTTTCTAAATATTTTAGATAATTACCATGCCATACAACCCCCATAGGATCGCAATCATAGAATTCAACTTTTTGTTTAGAAATATAAGTATAATAACTCATAAATGTTCCCTTAAAGCCATACAACAGCAAGTCTACTTTCAATAACAAAACAAAGATTGAAATAAACTAATCATTATTTTTCCAAAAATCATAAAAATTGAACCATTCACATGGATTAATAAATAAAATTTGCTCTAGCTCTTTTGCATATTTTTGGACGTAATTTGATAATTGAATATCCCTATTCTTTCTTGGAATATTACAGTATCCCCATGAGTTAAATATAACTTTGTAATGTCTATTTGCTCTTATGGCATACATTGTGTAAACAGGGACCTTTAACATATGAGCTAAAATCCATGGTCCTTGTGGAAAAAGAGCCTCTTTTCCTAAAAATTGAGCACTAACAGATCGTGTATCAGCAGTAAGCATTCTGTCGCCAAGTATTACAATCCATTCCTTACGAGCAGCTCTTTGAGCCAAATCTATAGCTGTAGCTGGGGTAATTTCATCTGCAATAATAAAATTTAAACTGCTATTAAAATTTACCCTCTTCATAAAATTCACTAAACGTTGACTATTTGATACAACAATAACTATATTAACAACCTTTTTTGAACTGAAACTATTCATTGCTCTTAATACTTCAAGGCAACCAATATGAGCTCCTATAATTAATGCACCCGTATCTAATTTCTCAGCTTCATGTATACGAGATATTGAATCATTAACTGATTCTGTATCAACAAGTGTTAAATATCCTTTCCAAGCAAGTAAGCGACTAAATATACTATAGCAAAAGCTATTTACATGTTTAAAAGTATTATTAGCAGGTAAATTAATACACTGTTGATCAGCATACTGACGAATTCTTATTAAATAATCAGCTGAAATTTTACGAAGATCTTTATTGAAAATAACAACTAAACAAGAAATACACCAAATAATTACTGAAGTAATTTTTTTACCTAATAACCTATAGCAGATTATGATTAATGATAAACCGAAACTTGAAGTACTCTCTTTCTTTCTGCGCCATCTTGTAATTTTTTGCATTCTACAGATAGCTCCGGTTATGAATAGACCAAAAATGCAAAACTTTTTCACAACAAAGTTTAGTATGCATTATAGATATTAATACATTATCTCTAAATGGAGCAAAATTACTAACACCATTTTCTATATATGATACTGATATCGGCTCTGAAATATAATCAACGCCATACCAATACATCCTAATAAAAATCTCGGTATCAAAATCCATTCTCTTACCAATAGATCTAACATTTGCAATTTCTAATACTGGTTTTATTGGATAAACTCTCAATCCACACATAGTATCAATAATTTGCATTTTCCCTAACTCAACAGCCACCCAAAAATGAGTAATGAAACGTGCTAGATAACGTCCTTTTGGTACATTATTATATACAGGACTTCCATAAATTAATTTATTAGGATTGATTGAAGCTTGATGCATAAATCTAGGTATTGAATTTATATCATGCTGACCATCGGCATCAATTTGCAACACATGAGTAAAGCCATGCTCCGATGCAAAAGAAACCCCTAGTAAAAAAGCAGCGCCTTTACCTTCATTTGTTTTGTTAACTACAATACTAACCCTTTCTAAAGAAGCTAATTCTTGAAGAATATTTGCTTGACTTGGCTCATTCCCATCATCAACAATAATTACATGATAGCCATAATTCAATATTTGGTTTAAAAAACTCTTAAGACTACTAGCGTGCCTATAACAAGGAATTACAATAGCGGGTCTAAATTCCTTATTTTTACTCATTCTTCACTGATCCTAACTTGAAAGCCAATCTTCCAATTGAAAACACCACACCTAAATCAGCGGAAGTAAGCTCATATTTTACAAATAGTTTTTCCATATCAATACTAATACTTAAACAAAGCTCAGTATTTGGGAACACCATGTTTACAAATTTAGCTTGAGGAATACCTACAACAAATTTTTTTAGATCCAAAGAACTATAAGCTGTCGTAAATTCTGTAACAAGTATAGTAATTGCAACTCCTGGAAGAATACCACAATGCTCAAAATGTCCACGAAACCAATCTAAATCCTCTGATGCTGTAAAGTATACTTTTATATTGGAACCTTGACTTTCTAGCTTTGTTACTTTAGGAATTCTCATCAACAAACATCCTTTTAACTTCGACATAAGCTACTTTACCAGTAGCAGTAAGCGGAATTGTATTTACTATTTTTATACGTCTTGGGATACAAATTGGTAACAATGATGTTTTTAAGCTTGCACGTAAACTTATAATAAATTTACCAATTCCCAAACTATTATAGGTTTGTTCACCTTTAGGTGTTAACACTAACATGGCAAAGATACAATCTCTATGACCATAATTCTCTGCAATAACAGCAGCCTCACGGATCCATTCATGTGCACCCAAAATAGTTTCAATTTCATCTAAAGAAACTCTATTATCTTCAAACTTTAAAACTCTACCTTGTCTTCCTAATAATTTTATTGTTCCTGTTAAGCTTAATTCAACGATATCATCGCTTAAAAATACAGTTCTCTCTAATCCATTCTCTGTACATAAACTTTTTAATAAAGACTTATCCACATAACTAGATAGGACTGCCAAACGTCCTATACCTTGTTTTTTCAAAATATGATTAAAATTTTTATTATCACTGTAAATATAAAAACTATTTCCTAAAGGAGCTTGCCATCTAGAATTTAAGTTATATGCAAACCTGCAAGCCATTACACCACTTTCAGTGCTTCCAAAAATCTCAAATAATGGTGCACCTATAGAATAACTAACACAATCAATGACTTCTTGAGATATAGCTCCTCCAGCAGATAACACTATTTTAGGATTACTAAGAAGTTTATGTGCGTGAAGGCGTTTTAAAAATCCTGGACTTGATACTAAATAAACACTTTGAGAATAATCATTTATTTTTTGTAACTGTTCTTCATATTCTAAAGCGCTACAATAATGTTTCATTTTTAAAAGTAATGGCAATACAAAACGAAACTCTAAACCGTAGGCATGATAGAGAGCAACTGTACCTGCAACAATCATGTTATTTACAAAATCTAATTTACACGAAATAAAATCCTTTAATGCTTTAGCTTCCTTTACTAAATCATCAAGTGAACGAATTATAGACTTTGGAAAACCTGTAGATCCTGAAGTCATTTGAGTTATCGTAAGTTTTCTAGAATCTACCAAAAGCTCGTCAAATTTTGCTTGAAATACACAAAGATCAAAATGTTCAAGTTCTTGAACATTTTCCAACTCAATCAGTTGAGTATTACGCAAATTTAAATTTACCAATTCTTGGTTATCTGTTAATAAATAACTATAATCCCCAACAGCTTCAATGGATTTTGGCAAAAAACCATTAGGCATCACTGGAGCATAGCCACGGCACCACAAAGCTATCAATGAAACAAGTAAAGCAAAAGTATCATCAGTTGCCACTAATGCTTTAGTTGATCCATGAGCAGGACTTAAACGACTAAAAAGAATAGCTGAATAATAAAGTAAATCATCGCCAGAAAGCGCTCGATTTTTTCTATAAAATATTGATTCTTCAAGTGAAATAGGAAGTAATTCAGCAAGAGCTGAAGTATATTTCACTTCGTCATCATTAGGCTGATTGCTTTTCATAAATTACATTCACAACGTCGCCAACTGTTTTAACAAGCTTAAAATCATCGGCTGTAAAACGACAACCAACATTTCTCTGTAATTCAGCAATCATATCTATTGCATCAATTGAATCTAAATCTAAATCAGTAACAAGATTTGCATCATATGTTACAACCTTCGCATCGATTTCAAAGTTCTCTTCAAGAATCTTTGTTAAAGCATTTAAAATATCTTCTTTTGTCATTATTAACACCTACTTGTTTTTTTGTTCCGCTTCAATAAAATTCACCAAAGACAATACAGAACTGAAATGCTTTTTAACATCCTCTGAATAAGGACTTATAGAAATACCAAATTTATTCTTAAGAGCTAAACCCAATTCTAGAGCATCTATTGAATCTAAACCTAAACCGTCGCCAAATAATGGCGCGTCACTCTCAATGTCATCTACAGTAATATCTTCTAGGTTTAGTGCATCTATAATTAAATGTTTAACTTCTAAATCTAATTTTTCATTCATGAAAGTTTATCCTTAATGTTTTAAATAATATTAATATACCCAACATAATGCTTATTTTCTAGCATTATCAAGATACTCTTGATACATTTGTTGCAAATTGCTAGTCAAATGTCTTGCTGCAATTGCCATAGAATTACATTCTTTCAAATAGCAATCTAGCAAAATAGGTTCACCTATATCTATAGTAAATACAGGAATTTCGTCATTAATTTTAAAGCTAAAAAAGCTATATGTTAAATAATCATCCACATTACATGTTATAAAAACAGGAACGATTACAAAATTATTTCTTAATGCTATATTAGCAGCACCTCTAGCAAAATTAATATTTCTATAATCTTTGGTGCGAGTTCCTTCTGGGAAAATCAATACAGAAGGACTATCTTCGATAATTTTTTTTACAGTATTAATATCAGACTTATTATGAAAATAACCTAAATTGTGTATTACAAATCTCATAAAAGTCTTAGTTAAAGATTCTTTTACCATTACACAAGTGTCATTTTTCATGATAGACATAATAATTACATAATCAACTAATGAGGGATGATTTGCAATTATTACAGCATGATCAATTGCAGAAAAATTTTTTATATTTTTAAAATTAACCTTAAATACACACAAAAAATTACATAACCATAAAAAAAATCTGAAACTATAACTTACTGATTTTCTAAGCGCCCTTTGACGTTGAATTCCAGACTTAGTACATAATAGTAAAACAAAATAAACTGCTAAACCATTGAGTAAAGCTCCAATAATAAAAAGAACATACACCAACAATGTATTTATTGCTCTTATTAGTTTCCACATTAATAACTTAATTTTCATCTACTAATTATAATTTATACATTGTTTAAATTCATTCTAATTAACTTTAAAAGCCTTTAAAAACAACCATTACCCACTCAAAAAAAGAGAAAGTTAACACCCTGAACTTATTATTGTAATCTTAGGCATAATAATTTTGCCATTAGCATCTTTTTTAGCAGCTTCATAATGAAGCGCACATTCAGTTGGTTTAAATCCAGCCAAAACTATATAAGCCTCATTCCAATAATTTCCAGATTCCACAATACCCATATAGCAAAGATCTTGACTACTTTCGTTAGATTCACAAGTTGTCAACCTCATATTTGCGGATGTTCCTGAATAGTTACGTACAGTAAAATTTGCTCCCTTACCTGTACTATTTGCGTTTCTACCTATTATTTGAACTAAACCACTATTTCTTGAAGTACCATATGTTGTTGCTACATAGCCATAATTCAAGAAAAAAACACCTTGAGCATCACTGTCAGTGGTTGTTTGAACTATTTTATTACCATCAAATCTAACCATTGCTTTAGTATGCGAAACACCACTCTTTGAATTTAAATCTAAGGATTCTAATCCATGAATTACAGCGTAAGCATGAAGTACCTCATTTGCACTCTGAATAGCTCCTTTCAATCCATTTAAGTAAGCTACTCTGCTATCGGATTGCAAATCCATAAATTTTGGTGCAGCCACAGCTGACAAAATTCCTAACATAACTATTACTACTATTAATTCAATTAAAGTAAAACCATAATGCTGTTTCATTTAAATATTCCATTTACTCAAACTAAAGGCTAACGAGCCCACAAAAGTATACAAAAAAACTTAACAATAAAATAAATTTTTATTATTAATCATTATTATATCAACATAAGTTTATATTAAATAAAGGCTAAAAAACTGGTATCTAGTAGCAATTATATACATAATTTAAATTATTGAACAAAATATACAACTAATTATTTAATGCAGACGACTTTCATTTTATACAAAAATTTAATCTAGAAGAGCTTGCATTTTTTCAAAACTGTCAAACTTTTCTAAAAAACATTTATCAATACGTGTTAAATATTCATTACCATCTATATCGGCTTGAGTAAGAAGCAAAGCACAAGCATAAGGTCCATTAAAAAAATCTGAAGACTTAAAATGCATATATTTCTGATCTGCAATATTCTCTTCATAATAAACCAATAGTACTGTATTTTTATTTTGAGAATTTAATGATATATACGCCTCTGTAAGACCTGCACTAATGGTATTAGAACCCGCCGCTATTGCTATAGTTTCTCCTGTAAAACCTGCTACTATTGATGCAACACCAACATTTGCATTGTGAACACTAGCTGAAAATTCAGCAGGAGATTCAGCTTCATCATCAAAGACATTAGTTAACAATTTTAAGCATCTTAATGTTTCACCTGTTCTAGACGTAAAAATAATTTTGTCTATATTATTAGTAGCATCAGATAAATATTTAAGAGTTAGTCCAACAGCATACCTGCCAGCAGTTGTTAATCTTCTTCTTTGCAACATAGGAATTAACTTAATCACTGATTCACTGTCTATAGACATTTGGGATGTAGATATTTTTTTATAACAATTTTTATCAGGAGATATAAAGCTAATACTATTTAAACATATATCCATATTACAAATACCCTTAAACAAAGATTCTAGTGCTTCACCAAAATATGCTAACATTATATTTAAAATTAATCATTATCAACTGTTCATTAAGAACTTTCCATGTAATAAATGCAAATATCACAATATATTATATAAATTTTTAATTTACCTTATTTATTTTAATACTAAGTTAGATAAATATATATAATTTTATTATTTATTACTTTTACATAAATATTTATATAAAATATCAACTACATCTTATCTATATTTAAATAATAAAATAAATAAACCATTTATATCAATTATTATTTTTTTATACAAAAAATCATCAAAAATGAGATATTTATCTCTTTCTGTTTTGCAAATTTATAAAAATAATAGTACAATTCGCGAGTTAAAATTAGTGTTTTTGCATAACACTAGCAGATAATATCAAATATTTATTTAATAAATTATAAGGAAGACAATCATATATGTCTAAAGAAGACAATATCGAAATGCAGGGTACAATATTAGAAACCCTACCTAACACAACTTTCCGTGTAGAACTAGAGAATGGTCATGTAGTGATGGCTCATATTTCAGGCAAAATGCGTAAAAATTACATCAGAATTTTAACTGGCGATAAGGTTACAGTTCAGATGACTCCTTACGATTTAACTAAAGGTCGCATTGTTTTCCGTTCTCGTTAATTAAAGACTGAGAGGGTGGTATGATTTTATTCATTTCAAAAACTATAGTCGCCCTTGTATTGCTTTATTTAGCATTTTGTTTTTATGGGCAAGTTACTGATCACTTATTTATTAAGTTACTATTCAGCGTTTTTTTGTTGATGACAATGTATTTTGTTGATATCTATAGATTTTCAAAGATATTTAGCACTTACTTTGTTGCAACTAGATGTTATCGCCATGGTGATGTAGTTAAAGCTTACGCCCTATTTGAAAGATTAATTGGAATAGAATTTGCTCCTGCTTTGCCATACGCTGCCTTAATGAAATTTACTGGCAAAGGCACAACTGTAAATGTTGATGCCGCCAAATATTTTTGTGAAAGAGCTATAAGGAATGATTACTCTGAATGTCTTTATTTGCTTGCAGTGATTAATTTTTTTGGTGATAGCTTGACCAAATATTTTGGTGGCAAAATTATTACATCAGAATATTCTGATGTTTTTTTGCATAGTCATGGTGTTAAAACTCATCATGAATCAGTAGAAGCCGATTATAAAGAGTGTTTATTTCACTTAAATGCTTACTTTAATAAGAATAATAAAAAAGAGAAAAATTACGCCGATGCTTGCGCTTTATATGGCTACTGTTTAGTAGCAGGCAAGGGGTGCGAAAGGGATAATGAACAAGGGGAAAGATACCTTAGAATTGCCAAGGAAATGCATTCTAAAAATATTAGATATCTTGAGAACTGTTTACAAAACAACAGTGAAGTTTATGAATACAGTTTGTAAAAGGTTTAGCTCTGCTAGACAACAAAAACAAGGAATATTAAATGACTCCAGAATTATATAAAAGATGGCGTTTAGGTCTAGGTTTTGTGACTGCAAAAGATTTAGCTGAGCACTTAGAAATGGCGGCTATCTCCATTAGCACATATGAATCTCGCGGTAGTGGCCCTAGTGCTGATGATAAATTACTCAGAATACTTGAGAAAAAGATTTTAGAAAGAAGTGATGAATTTATTAATACTGTTGTTGATACAGCTATTAGATTTGGAATGGTGCCTTACTCTCAAAGAGACGCATCAGGCAAAATAGATATAAATGATGACAAGACATCATCGCAAAACTATGATAATATCACAGACAAAACTATGGAACAGCGCATTGCTGAACTAGAAGTACGTGTTCAATTATTAGAGAACAGCGTAAAATAAAATCAACACCTAAAGTGTAGTAATATCCCTGCTACACTTTATATAATTTAAACAATTGCTCTATTTTAAAACACCATATTAGTGCACATTTCAATGCAATCAAACTATTTTATATAATTCTCATATAAAAACCAAAATACAAATATAAAATTATTACTACATTATATTGATAATAACTAATTATTAAACGGCACAATATTTGCTATGATTCTATTTACTGATTACACACGTTATAGGAGTTTCATATGCAAGCAGGTACAGTAAAATGGTTTAATAATGCAAAGGGGTTTGGTTTTATTTGTTCTGACAATAGTAATGAAGATATTTTTGTTCACTATTCCAAAATTAGTATGGACGGTTATAAAACACTAAAACCAGGTCAAAAGGTAAATTACGAAATAGAAAAAACTGAAAAAGGCTATCATGCTGTTAATATTATCGCAATTACCGATTCAGATAACGAAATTCCAAAGGCTGCTTAAACTTATTTAAACACTTGAGCCTATTATTTATGTATGTCCATAGACAATAGGCATAATTATAATTTAATGCACTTTTTTCAATACTCAATACTCAATACTCAATACTCAATACTCAATACTCAATACTCAATA
>CAZTNG010000009.1:0-22732 GCA_964615195.1 uncultured Enterobacterales bacterium | reverse complement strand
TCAATACTCAATACTCAATACTCAATACTCAATACTCAATACTCAATACTCAATAATTCAAATATTCAAAATATTCAAATATATCTACACAATTGTAAATGATGTATCATTTTCATGCTTGCACGTCATTCCTATAATTATATTTAAAACATAATGAATGATTCTCATCAATTCTTCATTGATAAATCCACCAATGTTATCATACAAGCATAATATGAAGTAAATATTTACTTATGCAGTTCAACATACTAAATAATATCCAAACTAAACTTAGGGATAAATCATACAACTATCTGAATATTTTTGTAAAGTTGTGATGTTAACTTGTAAAAAAAACTTAAATTGTGAATAAGGCTTTAATAATTAACGTGGAGAACATATAGAATAGCTAAGCTACGGATCAAACTGAAAAAAATAGATTTATATTTATTAACAAGGCAATAAAATACAAAAAGATAAGCCAATATAAAAATTTTTAAATAGATATACATCGAACAATAAAAATAGAAGAAAATAGATTTCGAGTGAAACAAACATATGGAAAAGGCAGATGATCTAATAGTTGAAAAGGATTTGAGAATTAAAGAACTCGAACAACAACTAACAGAAATAAAAGCTAACGTTACCAAAGAACGCGAATGCACTATTAGTGTAATTTCACAAATTGCCCGTGTATTTTGGGGATATGATAGCGAATTTAATAACCAAGTTCGTGAAACCATTGCTAAAATTGACACAACTAAGACAATTTTTAACCAAGTTGATGGTATCTTAGAACTACAAAGTGTTTTACATGTACAATCAAAAAAAATGAATCTTTTTCAGGGATCTGTTGCTGCATATTTAAAAGAAATCCCTAAAGTAATTGCACAAAGTACAGTCTTACCTGCTGCATTACGTGACGAAGCGCTTTTCATTATTGATCCTAAAAATAAGGCATCCATAACAGAAAAAATATTAAATATATTAGAGCTAACAGGCAAAGCAATTGCTAGGTTTAAGGATGGTAGTGAAATTACTGGCGAAAATCTATTACCACAGCAATACAAAAATGAACTATTTAGTGTAATTACAGGAGTAGAACTTCCTGATGAATTGAATGAGCAACTAAATAGTTGCCGAGAAAATTTACAAAAATCAATTACCTTTGCAGATACACCAAATATTTGCAAAAACATTATTACAACTATTATAAAGAGTACTAATAAAGAAAGAGATAATACGACATTTTTCTTAAGTAGTCTTTACGATCATATTAATATTATTCAAGATTCATTAAACGACAGTTTAGCCCATAACGCATCTATAAGCGAAGCAAACAAAGTCAACTGTGACATGTTTAATACGGAATTATCAGATATTAGCAATTGCGTAAGCAAGAATAATCTATCTGAAATATCACAATTATTAAAAGAAAAAATTGAGAATTTATACAATTTAGTTAATGAAAGAGACTCATTTATAAGTCAACAAGATAAACTTCTTACCGATTTGGGTGATATTGAAAACAAAATATCAATCATTAAACAAGAAGCATCTGATTTTAGAGATAACGTAAAGGAAATAGCTACAAGAAACAAAGTTGACAGTCTTACAGGTTTAAATAATAGGTACAGTTTTGATCACCGTTTCGATGAAGATATGATTAACTTTAATCCTGATGAAAGCCAATCAATGGTTGTATTAATTGCAGACATTGATGATTTTTATACTATAAATGAGAAATATAACTCAGCTGTTGGTGATAAAATTTTAAGAGTTCTCGGAGTTACCATACGTAGAAATATTAGAGAATCTGATTTTGTTTCTAGATTAGGTTCCGATCACTTTGGTATTATTTTATATGGAGTTAATTGCGAAACAGCTAAACAACCAGCTTATAAATTAATATCAGCAATTAAAGCTATACCATTTCATTATAAAAATGAAAAAGTGGACGTTTCAATTTCTGTAATTGGTCTTCCTGTAACAACTAAAACTACGTCATCAGACATAATCACTAAAATTGAAAACAAGCTAACAGAGTTAAAGAAAACTAAACAGCTTACACATTCTCAACTTCATATTATTAATCCTGAAGGAGATGCGTAAAATGATTTCGGTTATACAACCTACTGGTGTACTATCACTAATTTCTCAGATAGAAGCTGAAAGTTTATCAAGATATTCACAAGGGGATCTTTATGATCTATACCGCAATTGCTCACTTGCGGTACTTAATAGTGGTGTATTAACAGATAATTCCCAAAAATTACTTAATCAATTTAAAGATTTTGAAATCAACGTCATTCGTAATGAACGAGGTGTTAAATTAGAACTACTAAATCCACCTACTACAGCATTTGTTGATGGAGAAATAATATCATCAATACAAAATAATCTATATTCTGTTTTAAGAGACATTGTTCAATTAGCAACATATAAGTCAGAAGCAGAACTTTTAGCTAATGGAAACGATTCTTGCGAAACAGTTTCTAAAATAAGAACAAACCAAATATTTGCTATGTTAAGACATGCCAAAGCTTTGGTTAGTGGAATTGATCCAAATATTGTCGTTTGTTGGGGTGGTCATGCAATCAACAATATTGAATATGAATATGCATATAAAGTTGGTCTACAACTTGGTTTGAGACGAATGGATATATGTACTGGATGTGGTTCTGGTGTAATGGAAGCACCTATGAAGGGAGCTACTTTTGGACATGCAATGCAACACCATATTGGAGGAAGATTCATAGGTTTAACAGAACCTTCAATAATAGCTGCCGAACCGCCAAATCCAATTGTAAGTGAGTTAATTATTCTTCATAACATTGAAAAACGTTTAGAAGCATTTGTTCGCTTTGGTAATGCTATATTAATCTTCCCTGGTGGTCCTGGTACTGCAGAAGAATTATTGTATATTTTAGCAATTAAACTTACACATGAAAATAGACATGAGCCTATACCTATTATTTTAACTGCACCAGAAGAGAGTAAAGATTACATAGAATCATTAAATACTTTTGTAAAAAAGGTATTAGGTGACGATGTTGCTAGATACTATAATATCGTCATTGGTGATCCAGAAACTGTTGCACATAAAGTAAAAGAATCACTTAAAATGGTAAAAGATCATCGTACTGTGAATAGCGATGCTTATTGCTTTAATTGGTCATTAAAGATACCTATTGAACTTCAAGAACCATTTATTGCTAACCATAAAAACATGTCATCTCTTAATTTACATCGCAATCAAGATCCTGCAAAACTTGCTGCTAATCTGCGTTGTGCGTTTTCCGGCATAGTAGCAGGTAACGTTAAGGAAAATGGCATGCGCGAAATAGCCGCTCATGGTCCATTTAAAATAAAGGGTGATAAAGACATTATGGAGGCCATGGACCAACTATTACGTGACTTTATTACCCAAGGTAGATTGTTACTATCACAAGAAGCTTATGTTCCTTGCTATGAACTTGAAGCAGAAGATTAAATATCTTTTATACTAATCTAACAGGCTAGTTTTACTAGCCTATTTTTTAGCTCCTGTTACTCATTATTATCAGAAATACGTTGTACTTCTTCGTCTATATTTCCGACATCACGAGACTTTTTATTTATAGCCAATATGTTACTTGCAGAAATTAAGTTTTCTTTTGATGAAATGTCAGCTATTACCTGTCTACTTGCAAAGAATTCCCTTAAATCTCTTATTATTGCTTCTAACTCTAAATCATTTTTATGCATTTCCATAACATATCGTGTATTTTCAAACTTATTTAAATTATCTCCTAAAAAAGTGGAAGAAACTACATTACTAACAATAATCCATGGCGATAAACTTGAACGTACTAAAGAATTCTCTGAACGAGTTGAATCATAAACGCTCATGCCTGTTGAAATCTTGGACTCAGTAAATGTACCATCTAACTTAAAGTACATCAACATTGATTTAAAACGCAGTTCGCTCAAAAATAACAGTGTTGTATTATATATAAGTAGACCACATTCATAGCATAAAACCATTACAAGAAATCTAGTTACCAAATAATCAGCAGTTAACGAACCATCACCTAAAACCAATATAGAGCCTATATTTAATGCTGTATTAGCAAAAATGACATAACTCAAAAATATTAGCAAGTTCCCTATAAAAGAAGCAACCAACTTTGCTTTAACTAAAAATTTTGATTCCTCAATATTCTGACGAACAGGTTGAGTTTCTTGCAAGGTAAAACCTGAAAAACTTCCTTTATCACTAGTTTCTTGTACCAAGTTTGGATTAAATTTTACATAAATCCTATTGGGTACTTCCATATACCTACGTGTAGCCATAACTTTATTTTCAACAGCAATGAATAGGTCTTGAGGGTGAACAGACTCTTGCCAGTTAGCAATTTTTTCAGAAACTTCTGTAGTAATGTTATATTCTTTGCTCTTGTATCTCAGCATAAATATTGCTACAAAAGAAAGCACTAATGGGAAAAGTACAGCACATAAAAAAAACATTGACCAATGATAATTAACAATAAATCCAACAATTTCATTAGAATTTGCTTTAGATATTGGATCTATATAATTAAAAATAAAAACAAGAATTGTAGGAATAAGTATTGCTGAAACAATACTACCCACAAGTTTTTTCTTCGTAATATTCTCTGCTGAATTAACATAATTTCTCTGAACAACAAATGCATTTTTCCAAATCAAACATACTCTTATAGAAAGATAAATTGTATAAACACTTAATGCTAATTCTATATTTCCTTGTAATAATCCACAGAAATATAAAAAGAATAAAATGACATAACAAGTCAAATCTACCAAAGATTTAATAATTGCCACAGCATAATTTTGGAGCATATTTCTATATGGTATTGGTAAAAACAATAATTTACGAGCTACACTAAATAATAAACTTTCTAACCACCCTCTTGGTTCAATAAAACTAGAGTTCAACCTCCCTTTAAGCATTTTTGCTAATTGATTTGCATCATAAAAACATTTATTAGAGGCTTCATTATCATTAGCAAAATTCTGTGAAAGCGATTTTGGATCATTTCGGCCTACCACGATTGAAAAACTTTTGTATGTTCCCTTCCAGCATATGTGCACAGCCTTCAATAGTAAAAATATTCCAACAATTGCAGTTATCCAACCTGACAACATGTCTGCCTTTACAAGGTTTGGCACTTTAAATAGCATATAAAGAGCAATACAAATCAAACATAACCCAAGAGCAGCTTCAATGTACCCAAATAATCTTAATGGATTTTTTAAACTTTGAAGTTTTGAACCAATATCATTTTCACTAGACATATAATTTTATCCTTTATTTATATTACAGATAATTATTATACATATAAACATTAAAATCAAGTATACTAGAGAATTAATTTTTAATAATTAAAGGTTTATTGAAAAACGCCAGGACAACTTGTGCCTATAACAGTACAACCTAGAGAAAATACCTTATTTAAGGTATCAATATAATGGAGCATAAATCCGGACAAAACTAATTTCAAAATTAATAAACCACAAACCATGCTCACAGCAAATCCCATACTAAAAATATTCAACTGAGGAGCTGCTCTTGTCATAACACCGAATGTAAAATTAACTAATAACATTGCGCAAATTGAACTTATAGATAAAGATAAAGCTAAGGAAAACATTATGCTACCAAATTTAGCAATTTCTACCCATGGTATATGCCAAAATCCATCAAATCCAATAGGCAACGTGGTAAAACTTAAATGAACTAAACGAAATAATAACAAATGTCCATCAACAACGAAAAAGAGTAATGTTGCTAATACAGTAAAAAACTGACCAACCACTGGTGTATTTGTTCCTGAAACGGGATCAACCAAAGATGCAAAACCCAAACCTGTTTGCATCGCAATAACCTGACCCGCAACTACAAAAATCTGCGATATAAATTGAGTAATAAAACCAATAATAATGCCTATTAGCATTTGATATCCAACTAACACAAAAGAAGCTGGACTAAACATTGGAATATCAATTGGTAATGGAGGTAAAGATGGCAACATAACAAAAGTAATGACCAATGCTAATACCATACGTATTATTACTGGTACACTTTGAGAACTAAAGGCAAACATAGACATAAGTACAGCCGAAATGCGTACAAATGGCCACACAAATGATGCGAGCGTAGAAAGCAAAAGTTCTTCACTGAATTCCATTTATCCGATTACCTGAGGAATCATGTCAATTAGCTGAACAAAAAAGCTCATGAGCTTTTCTAACCCCCAATGAGCACCTATTCCGAGAGCGGCAACAGTCACAAGTAAACGAGGTAAAAAACTTAATGTTTGTTCATTAATAGAGGTAGCCGTCTGAAAAATTGCGACTATCAAACCTACAGCAAGTGAAGGTAATATTGCAGCTGCAACTAACAATGAAACTATACCTAAAGCTTCGCGTACTACATCCACAAAAATTTCTGGTTCCATTATTAGCTCCCCACACCAAAACTTGCAACAAGACTACTCATAATGAGAGACCACCCATCAACAAGCACGAAAAGCATTATTTTAAAAGGTAAGGAAACTATCATTGGAGATAACATCATCATACCCATGGCCATTAGGATACTAGCAACAACAAGGTCAATTACCAAAAAAGGTAAAAACAACATAAACCCCATTTGAAAAGCTGTTTTTAATTCACTAACCATAAAAGCTGGAATCAAAACTTTCATTGAAACATTTTTAATATTGTCATATTTCTCATTTGCAAATTCTGCAAACGTTTCAATATCACTTTCTCTGGTCTGTTCAAGCATAAAACTATGCATTGGAATTTGAGCCTTCTCAAAAGCATCCTTTGCTGTTAATTGTTCATTTAAATAAGGTTGTAATGCTGTATCATTTATTTGGTTAAGCACTGGACTCATTATAAAGAATGATAAAAATAATGCTAAACCTACAATTATTTGATTAGAAGGTGTTGTTTGCAAACCCAAAGCTTGTCTAAGAATTGCTAGAACAACAACTATTCTAGTAAAGCTTGTCATCATTATGATTATTGCTGGTAAAAAACTCAACGCCGTCATAATGGCTAATATTTGCAGTGTTACTGAATAATCTTGAGATCCATCAGCATTTGTTTTAACTGTTAATGCATTAAGACTTAGATCTTGAGCCAAAGCCACATCAGAACAAACAAAAATTCCTACAAAGGCTAGCAACAAAAAAATAAATTTCATGTTTATTCCTTATTTTTTTTCGTTAAGCCTGTTAATACTTTTTTAAAACCATCTCCACTACTTTCTTGTAACTCCAATGGTTTCTCAAGCTTATGGATTAATGAAATATTCTGAGCAGTAACACCAACCAATAGTTGTTCATCACCAGCTTTTACTAGAATAATTTTTTCTTTTTGTCCTACAGCTAAAACACTTAAAATTTTAAAATTAGATACTGCTACACCTGGTACTAATTTCAATCTTTTTAGCAACCAAGATAACAAAAAAATTAGGGCTATAACCCCAAAAGAACAAAAAACAAACCAACCTATATCGCCTATGCCAGCATTGCTTGATGAAACGTTTTTTGTGGACGAAACTGCATCTGTTGCAAACGCAACTGCAGAATATAAAAAAGAAGAAATTATTAAAAAAAATTTCATTAACAGTCTACTTAAGTTTTTTGATTCTTTCAATTTGGCTTATTACATCAGTTAATCTTATACCAAATTTATCATTTACTACTACAACTTCACCATGAGCAATTAATGTACCATTAACTAATACGTCTAATGGTTCACCTGCAACACGCTCAAGCTCTACAACAGAACCTTGATTTAATTGTAACAAATTTCTAATACTAATCTGAGAACGACCTACTTCCATTGTGATAGTAACAGGAATATCCATTATACTATCTAATCTACTTTTTTCTTCAGCTGTAATAGGTTGGTTAGGATCGAACTCCTCAAGCTCAGCAGACTTAGGTTCATCATCTGATAGTTCAACTGATGGACCATCTGTATTTTTTTGTTCATTCAGTGCTTGAGCCCAAACATCATCAATATCACTAGCCATTATTTATTCTCTCCAATTGTTCTATAGAAAATCATCTTCATTGACTTGATTATTATCAACGCGTTTACCACTTTTAAATAAAGCTAATTCACTCTTCATTGATTCAGGATGCTTTAATTTTTCAGTTATTTTAATTGCATACTTTTCTTTCGTACGTCCAAGTTTAGCATGAAATGTTGGAAGTTCTTCAATATATACTAATAATTCTTCAGGTAAATCCACCGGAATTATAGATCCCTTTTTAAGGCCTTGAATTTGTCTAAGCGTTAGTTGTGTTTCTAATAACTGAGTCTTAAGCTCAACATTAACATCCATTATTTCTTCACGTAAAGCCTTGCTCCAACGAACATCAGCATCACCTTTATCAGATTGCACACCGGCATCTAGTAATTCTCTAATTGGTTCAACCATAGAATATGGTAAAGCAACATGAAAATCACCACCACCGCCATCAAGTTCAATATGGAATGAATTTATAACTACAACTTCTGTTGGGCTTACAATATTAGCCATTGCAGGATTTACTTCACTATCTAAATATTCAAACTCGACGTCCATTACTGGAGCCCAAGCTTCTCGATAATCTTCAAAAATTATCTTCATTAGCATTTGAATTATTCTGCGTTCAGTTGGAGTAAATTCACGACCTTCAATTTTAGCGTGATACTTTCCATCACCACCAAAAAAGTTTTCAACAAGTATAAAAACAAGTCTTGCTTCCATTGTTATTAAAGCAGTACCTTTTAAAGGTCTAAAATGAACCATGTTCAAACTTGTAGGTACAAAAAGAGTGTGTACATATTCGCCAAATTTCAGCATTTGTACACCATTGATTGAAACTTCAGCTGTTCTTCTCATCATGTTAAACAAGCTGATACGCAAATGACGAGCAAAACGTTCATTCACTAATTCGAGTGTAGGCATACGCCCACGAACTATACGGTCTTGTGCGGCAAAGTCAAACCGCATGACACCATCAGATTGAGCCTCGGTCTGCTCTGGAGTCTTCTGCGGTACATCATCAACGCCATGCAGAAGCGCGTCAATTTCATCTTGACTTAATATATCGGTCACTTTAATGATCCTTTGATTTTACTGCATTACAAATCCAGTAAATAAGATTTTATCAATTATTGGTTGCCCAGTTTCGTTTCTTAATGCATCTTGAACTGCCAACAAACAGTCATTTTTAACATCTAAACGACCAGACATTTGGTTATATAGCTTAGGATCAACATGCGAAAGCGTTTCACTAAGTACGCTCTTTATAAGTAAAGAGTGTGTACGTGCTAAATCTAAGTTCTCAACAGAATGTGTAGTCACAGCAACATAAACCTGTAACAAACGTTCTCTCGGCTTAGTAGGTAGTTGAATCATGAAAGGAGTGTCAAACTTTATGTAGTGAACCTCTTTTGCATTTGGACCAGGCATTCCTGGAATCAATTGCATTTGAGGAATTTCTGTTTCAACAACTTCACCTTTACTGCCAGAAAACATAAAGAATACAGTAGCGCCTATAAGTAACAATACTACAACTACTACAGCAATAATAATTATTATTATCTTTTTGGAGCCTTTATCTGCTAGCTTTAATTCTTGCTGTTCCGCCATACAACCCAATCCTTGCTCTTTAATTAAGAGTCCCTACATGCATTTTACCGATATATTGTTGTTTATTCAAAAAGTTACTGTAATTTTTGCTATATAAAACATTATTTATGCAAAGTAATCCACAGCATCCTTTTCAGAATGTACAATTTTCATACTACGAACACCATCAGGAAGATTTTCAAAATCTGTATCTGCTGAATTTTTGTTCATTACTTCCAACCAATCTGCTCCAGAACTTGAAGCTGCCTTAACTAAATTATCATGCCAAGTAGAACTTGCTCTTTCACGTCCTTGAGATGAATCATCCCCACGATCTTGATTAACATTCTGTTCTGTAAGTGACACACCAGCTTGATTTAAATATTCTTTGAGTTTTGGCATAGATGAATTTAACATTTCTTTAGCTGATGAATTAGTAACCATAAATGATACTGAAGCTTTATTTCCTTCATCAAGATCTATGCGTACTTTCATTTTTCCTAAATTATGCGGATTAAGTTCTAGTTCTACCTCACGTAAATTTTTTGCTGACATTTGCATTACTTTATTTTTGATATTTTCTGCATTTGTCTCACTTTTACCTTCAAATAGCTGAACTTTATTATCAAATGAATCTAAATTACCACTAGCATCCGCTGTTGCAGCATTAGAACTTGAAGCCTCTCCAGAACGAACATTCATAGAAGTATCTGCATTTGATATGCTTGCTGAGGTAAAAGCATTGTTTGGTTTAGCTTCAGCGGTATGGTTAGCTACGGAATAAATAACATTTGAAAGCTTTTGATCCTCTGAATTTAATAAATTACCAAATTCATCATTAATATCGACTAATGAATTATCTGCTAACAAATCTTCAGAAACATAGTCTACTTCTTCTTCAACTCCAACTTTAGTATTCTTTAATCCTCTTGCTAAAGTAATAATTTCAGCACTTTTCGACGTATCACTGCTAATAGTAGTTCCACTTTTAATTGCATTTTGCATTTTGTTGAGTAAATCAACAGTATCTTCTGTTTCACTATTTAATAATTGACTAGTAGATGATAATGACTTGGCATTTGTTATCTTAGAATCAGAAACTGATTTATGAGATTTAGAATTAAATTTAACACTAATGACTTCAGCATTATCGCTAACCAAACTATCTAATTTTGCAATATCTGCTTTTGTAGTTTCATTTGCTGTTATTAAAGGTTTTTCAGATGTAGCACTAGTTTGTACACTCTCTTTTCCAATTTGAACTTTAGATTCTTTAGCTATAACACTAGAAGTATTATTTAATAAATCAGACTTTGATAGATCACTAGTAGATTCAATTGAATTACCAGTCGCTACTTCTACTTCACTTAACGACTGAGTACTATTTTCAAAATCATTGCTTATAATTTTTGATAAATCTGTTTGTACTTTATTTGTCTCAGTATCTAAATTATTAGAGATGTTAGGTTCTACCTTAACCATTGAATCCTTATTTGCAGATGGTATCAATTCTGGTATTAATTCAACATTCTTGGTATTACCCAAACTTACAGAACTAATCTGATCAGCTAAAGTTGTTTTTACTAAAACTGAATCTGTCAAATTATTGTCGGTTTCAGCACCTGTATTATTTGATAACTTTATGCTGCTTTCACTAGTTGATAAATTTTCGTCACTACTGGGTAAAGTAGATATAAATTCGACATCTAAATCTTCATCACCAACACTGTTAATATCCTGCATACCTTTTGTATTAGAAGGCATAAACATCGCTGTGCATACATCTTGCTGTACTCGAGCATAATCATCACATAATTGAAAATCAGAATCTGTTAATTGTTTGTCGCATAAAGCTAAACTATAATCATCAGTCTCATCTGATAAATCATAGATAGTTGCACTTTCTTCACTTTCATCTGCCAAGCTTACGTCGTTAAAATCATCAAGTGATAAATCTACACTTTCAATTTTATCAGCATTAACCGGCAAAGCCTTGCCACTGCTAGGAACATTTGCATCTAGTGAAGTTTTTCCCAATACTGATTGAAAATCAACGGAAGGTAGTTCATTTGAGCCCGTAATACCTGTGTTTTTAACAGCTGTCATTGAGTTTACATTTAAATCTAAAGCTAACATATGCATCTACCTTACAGTCAATTTTGTGACTACTTTTACTAATATGTATAGGTATGAGCAATTAGCTTGCCAAATATATTCTTAATAAGTTTAAACATTAATTTTTTTGATCTACTGCTCGTTATTTAGTTTTTTTTGAAAATAACTATTAGTTGATAAATCATCACTCATCTTTTGTTCTTGTTTATTCTGTAATACCATTTTTTGCAAACGACGTTTTTCTATTAACATTTCTAAGCCCTTTCTTTTAGCTTCAATCTCCTTGTAAAAAGCTAATTTTTTCGCCGTTTCCTCTTTTATTTTATAAAATCCTTGAAGTTGTTCAGCACTAATATTATCAAGGCGATTTATAAATGAAGTGAAATGAGAATATGTTGAGGTTGTCATACCTCCTTTCATCCCCTTATCGACAAGCTCAGATGAATATATAGAACGATAGTTATTTAAAGCATCTAATTGCTTCTCAAAATTTCGCTGCTCCTGTAAAGCAAGCATATAAATGCTTCTAGCTTCTTCTTCTTTCTTTGTTAAACGTTCGTAAAGAAGCTCTAAGGCATTACTCATTATCTAGCTCCACCTTGTGCATCTTTCAGTATAGCTGTTGCAATCTGCTTCAAATCAGCAACTGATTTTTTATAAGGAATGACTTCTCTCATTTTTTGTTGTAGAAATTGATCTATAAAAGGTTTAACTCTTATAGCTTGGTCAATTCTAGGGTCTGCACCTTGCTGATATGCACCTATAGCAATAAGATCTCTATTTTGTTCATACAAAGAATAACATTGCTTAATTGTTCTAGCCATTAACATATGCTCTTCATTTGTAACAAGTGGCATAACACGTGAAATAGATTTTTCTACATCTATTGCTGGATAGTGACCACTATCAGCTAAAGCTCTTGATAGCACAATATGTCCATCAAGAATTGCTCTTGATGCATCTGCAATAGGGTCTTGTAAATCATCACCTTCTGTCAAAACAGTAAAAAATGCAGTGATCGAACCCTGCTTTTCTGAACCATTACCTGCTCTTTCAACTAAAGCTGGTAACCTTGCGAATACAGATGGTGGATAGCCCTTAGTAGCAGGAGGCTCACCTATGGCTAACGCTATTTCTCTTTGTGCTTGAGCATAACGAGTAAGAGAATCCATAAGCAATAATACGTTTTTACCTTGATCTCTAAAGTATTCTGCAATAGCAAGTGAGGTTTCACAGCCTTTTAATCTCATAAGAGGAGAAGCATCTGCAGGAGCAGCCACAACAACAGAGCGAGCACGACCTTCTTTACCTAAAATATCTTCAATAAATTCTTTAACTTCTCTACCACGTTCGCCTATCAAACCAACTACTGTTACGTCAGCCGTTGATCCTCTAGTCATCATTCCTAATAAAACAGACTTACCGACACCAGAACCTGCAAACAGGCCCATTCTTTGACCTTGGCCAACGGTTATAACAGCATTTATTGCTCTCACACCAACATCCATTGGTTCGCTTATTGGTTTTCTTGCTAAAGGATTCATTCTACGTGGCACAAAACGATTGCGACGGTCTTTTATTAATGGACCCAACCCATCAATAGGCTGACCAATACCATCAATAACACGACCTAGTAATTGAGGTCCATAAGGAAAGTCACTTTGATTACCAATAGGAGTAACAGTAGCGCCAGGTACAACTCCTTTCAACTCCTCAGAAGGCATTAAATAAAGTTTATCTCCTGAAAAACCAACAACTTCAGCTTCAAGATACCCATCTAAAGTCTCAATTCTACATAATGAACCTACTGCAGCTCTGCACCCAACAGCTTCTAAAGTCAGACCTACCACACGAACAAGTTTTCCTGAAACTTGCGGCTTAACAGGACTTTCAGGAATAACGCAGTTTTGCAATGAATCAAGAATACTCATAGCTTTTTAGGCCCTATTGTAATTCCACCTTGCTTTGGTGTTACTGGCGAAGACACTTTATCATCAGACTCAACGATTTCTGATACGACAGACGAATTTCCCTGATCAAGAGTATTACTACTATTTTCATTTGCAGATTTATTCTCTATCTCATCATGAAGCTGTTTCGAACTTTCAACACGTTTATCAATTTTCTTAGGA
Organism: uncultured Enterobacterales bacterium; assembly: GCA_964615195.1. Classification (GTDB taxonomy): domain Bacteria; phylum Pseudomonadota; class Gammaproteobacteria; order Enterobacterales; family Succinivibrionaceae; genus HGM20899. The sequence continues at coordinate 8,842 of CAZTNG010000009.1, read as the reverse complement.
GGATTTTCTATGACAGGATTATCTACAACAACATCCTTATATGTAGTATCTTCAGCGAACCCATTATCCTTTATTGAATCTAAAGCTCTATCAATATTCAATGATAGAAATTCTGTTAGGAAGTTATCAATACGTTCTTCTAAACGGACATCAATGCTGCTCATAGCAGATTCAGCACGTAAATCACCTTGTTTTAAATTGGGATCTGAAATTATTTTTATATTAGGATCAACTACAATATTTTTTAATAATTGAACATCTTTAGGATTTAATGAAAGTGTTACCTCTGCATTTGCAATAGGCAATAATCTACAAATTTCACTAACAGATTTCTCTAAATATTCATAAGAAGAACTCAATTCTTGCTTAATAAATGCTCTTGTAAGCCTACTAGCAAGATAAATCATTTCTGAACTTATTTCTTTATCAAAATCAGCTATAGGTTTTACCAAATGATTTGTAAATTTTGAAAGACGTGCTGCCTCTTTAGTAACAATATCAGTACCATTAGCAATTCCTTCCTCGCGACCTTTATTAAAGCCATCATCACGACCTGCAACAACACCCTCTTCATGACCTAACGCAAAACCGGCATCATAACCTTCTTTTTTGCCTTCATTAAAGCCATCATCATATGCATCCTTTCTTATAACTTCTATTTCTTCAAGAGTTATTTGTCCAGTTTTTTCTTCTTCAGCATCTGGTGGTGTTTCTTCTTCAATTTTTGCGGAGCTATACCAATCTTTAGCATAACCTAAAGCATTAGTTTCATCTTCTGAAACATTGGTTAGCTCCATCATATCTAATTCATATGGCTTTGCTTCTACTTTTTCAGAAGTATTTTTTTTATCAATATCAGCTATATCACTCATAACTATACGAAGTTATCTCCGCCTCCAAGGCCAAGAGCAATTTCTCCACTATCTGCCAAACGTCGTGCAATAGTAAGAATTTCCTTCTGAGCTGCCTCTACATCGCTAATACGCATAGGTCCCATAGTTTGCAAATCTTCTTGTAAAGTTTCAGCAGCACGCTTTGACATGTTTTTAAGAATCTTGTCCTTAAGATTGTCATCTGCTCCCTTTAATGCTTTTTGCAACAAATCTCCTGATACTTCACGTAACAATGTTTGAATACCACGATCATCAACATCAATAAGATTTTCAAATACAAACATTAAATCTTGAATTTGTTGACTCATTTCCTCATCATTATCACGTATAGAATCCATGAGTTGACCTTCAACATTAGTATCTAAGTAGTTCATAATAGAAGCTGCTGCCTTCAAACCGCCCATTTTTGCAGCTTGAGCACTTGCAGAGCCAGCAAATTGCTTTTCCATAATTTCATTCAATTCTTGCAATGCTGCAGGTTGAACTTCCTCTAGGTTCGCAATACGCATTATGAGATCTAAACGCACAGGTTCTGGAAATTGACTTAATATCTCAGCACTCTGCTCTGGCTCAAGGTAAGATAATACAATTGTTTGAATTTGAGGATGTTCATTCTGAATAATGGTAGCCACTTGCCTTGCATCCATCCATTTAAGTGAATCCAAACCTCTAGCCCCAGAGCCCATAATAATCTGTTCAACTAAATTACCAGCCTTATCTTCACCTAAAGCTGCCACTAATGCTTTACGCACGAAGTCTTCAGATCCTATACCAATATTTGAATATTTTTGAATATCATCTATGAATAAACGATGTACAGCTGTAACTTTTTCATTACTAAAGTCATTCATTGATGCCATCGCCATACCTAACCTTTGAACTTGCTTTGGTTCTAAGTGTCTAAAAATAGCTGCAGCATCTTCTTCATTAAGGCTCAGCATTAATACTGCGGCCTTATCAATACCTGACATTTCATCAAGAAGAGCTTGTTGCTCTTCAGTAATTTCACTCTCAGCCATTATTTGGACTCTCCACCACTAACCCAGTCCTTGACAACCTGTGCCGCTAAATCAGGTTCATTCGAAACCAAAGCTCGCACAGCACGAAGTAAATCTTCATCTTTATGTAAATCAGGTAAAACTATCTGACCATTTTTAATATTATAGAGAGGCTCATTACTATCCTCACCTTTCACTAATAAATTAAGATCGTCATCACCATCTAGCGCAACATTAGAATCAAGATCTGGTTCTGTAGCACCATCTTCTGGAGATTTTCTATTAATGAGACTCATTATCATTGGACGCACAATAAATACAATGATGGCTAAAATTATGAATGCACTTAAACCAATTCTAGAAAACTTTTCAAACACATCTGTTTCATAAAATGGAACAGGCTCTGGTTCAGCAAATTCTTCCTTGAAGAATTGAACAGTATGAACAGCTAATGTATCACCTCTGTTTTCATCAATGCCTAAACCATTTTGAAGCAAATCCGTAATCTTACCTAGTTCATCTTCACTTAACGGAACTTTTGTGATCTTACCGTCTTTATCGACAGAATCTTTATAATTAACAGCTACTGAAACACTTAATCTTTGTAAAGAACCACTCTTTTTCTTAGAGTGACTTATTGTTGTATCAAGTTCATAATTGCGAACAGCGCTACGACGTTCATTATCTGTAGAAGAAGCTGCAGAACCTCTTTGGCCATTTTGCTGATAATTTTCTGGAATCTGTGAATTTGCAGGTGGTTGATTAGATACAGCACCAGGAATACCTGTATTCTTTTTTCCACCACTATATTCTTCAGAAACCTGTTCAGAACGAACTGTTGGAGTATCATTGTATTTTTGACTTGTTACTTCCTCAGATACAGGATCTAAAGAAACAGCAACTAAAGGTGTGTAATTACCATATCCTAAAATAGGATTTAAAATTTCTTCAATTTTGCGCTTATAATCTGCCTCTTTTTGACTTTGCAACTCAGTTGCTCTTCTCATTGCTTGCGAAGCTTCGTCCATTGAACCAGAATTCAATAATCTGCCATTTTGGTCAATAACAGTAACTCTTGAAGGCTCTAAACCCTGTACAGATGAAGCAACAGAATCAACTATAGCATCTACTTCTGAGCTATTTAACACACCAGAACCACTAACCTTAATAGTTACTGAAGCACTAGGTTTCTGCTCATTACGAGTAAATACATTTCTGCGAGGAACTGCCAATAATACTTTAGCATCAGCAATTTTGCGGTTATTTTTTAACATGTTTGCTATTTGTTGTTCGCGCGCATATTTTAATCTTTCCTCTTCCTTTCTAGCACTTACACCAAAACTAGAATCCCCAAGGAGAATTTCTGAACCATCTTTAGGTCCATCATTAATCAATCCATCGAGAGTCAGCCCCTCAACAATCTTATCGTAATCATCAACTGCTACAGAAACAGCATTCTTTTTACCATCCTGTAATTCATAAAATTTGTACTCATATTTATGTTGCTGTAAGTAAGACATTACTGCATTTAATTCATTATTATCTGAATAATTGCCCAATGGTCTCATTGCAGGCTCTCTAGCCCAATAAATTAAGATAACACCAACTACTAAAAAAATAGCAAGACACAAAATAATTATTACTGAACGTAAAACATCGCCATTTTGCAATAAAGCTAATGGTGACGTTTTTGTGACACTTATATCTGTTGAAGTGTCAATTCCATCACCATCAGTTACAGCAACTTCATTTTTAGCCATAATAGATATTCCTTGCTAAAACATTATGTCTTTAGAGTTAAATTTGCATTTGCATAATTGTTTTGTATGCTTCAACCATTTTGTTTCGTACTTGAACTGTAGCTTCTAGAGCAATACCAGCTTTTTGTGATGATACCATAACATTAGCTAAGCTAATGCTTCTGTCACCCAATTCAAATCTAGTTTTTAAATCATTAGATTCGTTTTGTATTTCATTAACAGTCTCTAAAGCATTTTTAAGCATTGCGCCAAAATCATCACCATTACTTGCGTTTACGGCTGTTGGAGTCATCAAATCTTGAGAAACACCACCAGTAGCCTGCATACGCATTGTATTCATTTGCATAAGCATACTGCTTGCATCTATAGTTGAACTCATAATTATCTCCGTTAATATTCTGACACTTTCATATCTTATTAACTTATAGAGCAATTTAGATGCCAACTTCATTCATAAAGCAATAAACTCGCATGTTTATGCGTAAATATATCATCACTTGCATAATTACTCATGCTTAAGACTTTAAAAACGTTAAGTTACTCAGTAGTATCTACAGTTATAACTAAAAGCAATGATATATGTATCACTATCTATACAAAAAAACACCCTTCTATGACTATCTATTGAAAGAAGAGTGTTTATCAATGATCAAAGTATCTTTAATAGAAAATACTTAAGCAACCGTAATCTTTGCAAATCTACGTTTACCTACTTGCCAAACTGCTGTTCCAGCCTCAACTAAATATTTAGGATCTGTAACTGTTTTGCCATCTCTTTTCACAGCATTTTGCTTAACCATGCGAATTGCATCTGACGTTGATGCTACTAAACCAGCATTTTTTAAAAGATTAGCTACGCCGATTGATACTTCACCGTTTAATGAAATAGTTAATTCTTCAATATTTTCTGGAATTGCATTCTTAGAAAAACGAGTTACAAAGTCATTATGAGCACTTTCAGCAGCTTCTGCGCTATGATAACGAGTGATAATTTCCTTAGCTAATGAAATCTTTACGTCACGTGGATTTACTGTTCCATCATTAATTCCTTGCTTGAAGGATTCAATTTCTTTCAAAGAGCAAGAACTTAATAGCTCATAATAATTCCACATTAATTCATCACTAATGCTCATTATTTTACCAAACATATCATTCGGAGCATCATGAACCCCAATATAATTACCTGCAGATTTACTCATTTTCTTAACGCCATCTAAACCAACAAGTAATGGCATCATGATTACAACCTGCTGACTCATACCTTCTTCTTTTTGAAGCTCACGCCCCATAAGAAGATTAAAACGTTGATCAGCTCCACCTAGTTCTATATCAGCCTTTAAAGCAACTGAATCATAAGCTTGAAGAAGTGGATATATAAATTCGTGTATAGCAATTGATTGACCTGAAGCATATCTTTTCTTAAAGTCATCGCGTTCAAGCATACGTGCAACAGTTTGTCTTGCAGCAAGTTTTAACATACCAGCAGAACCTAACTCATTGAGCCATTCAGAGTTATATAAAATTTTGGTTTTAGTTGGATCTAATACTTTAAATGCTTGCTCAGCATAAGTTTGAGCATTCTCAAGAATTTTTTCACGTGAAAGTGGAGGTCTAGTAGCATTCTTACCAGTAGGATCACCTACAGCAGCAGTAAAATCTCCAATTAATAAAATTACTTCATGACCTAAATCTTGAAAAGTTTTTAATTTATTAAGAATTACAGTATGACCTAAATGAATATCTGGAGCTGTTGGATCCATACCAAGCTTCACTCTTAGTGGTCTATTTTCCTTTAATTTAGACTTGAGCTCTTCAACCGGAATTACTGTTTCAGCGCCTCTAGTAATTTCTGCTAGAGCCTCTTCTATTGACAACATCACTTTCTCCAAATAAAAATCATAGAAATAATATATAATTTCAAGAATTATAGCTTAACAAGCTAGATTTTTCATCAATATAAAGTATTTTCATGTGTAATACTTGATAATGCATCTACTTGAGCATACGCAGAATGAATTTACCAAACCTCAAAATTTCAAAATATTGTTTTTTAAAGTTATTAACAATTAATTTATAATAACACTTGAAGTTTATGCACTAAATTGCAAAAATTAAGACTTTTTTTTGGTAATATGTTAAGCAATATAACTACTAGTTAAAGGATGTAAAAAAATGGCACTGTATATAGGACTTATGTCTGGAACAAGTGTGGATGGTATTGACGCCATACTAGTAGATTTCACCAAAGATGCGAAACCACGCATAATTGCTACTAAAGTAGAACCATGGACAGATGATGAATCTAACCAAATAAATAAACTATGCATAAAAGGTGATAATGAAATTCACAGAGCAGGCATTGTTGGTAATATGTATGCACTAAAATGTGCAAGTCTTGTTAAAGATATTCTTACAGGAACAGGACTTAAAGCTGCCGATATCACAGCAATTGCTTCTCATGGACAAACAATACGCCATGAACCTAATAATGGATTTTCTGTTCAGATAGGAAATCATGCAAGACTTGCCGCCCTTACTGGAATAAACGTAGTTTGCGATTTTAGATCTATGGATTTAGCTTGTGGAGGTCAAGGAGCACCGTTAGTTCCAGCATTTCATAGCGAAATTTGCGCTGTTCCCGATCGTAATAGATTTATTGTCAATATCGGAGGAATAGCTAACGTTACAGCTCTTATTCCAGGCAAACCAATAATCGGATTTGATACAGGTCCAGGTAATACACTTTTAGACCTTCTTGCCCGTAGCACCATTAACAAAAAATGCGACGTTAATGGAACAATTGCTTCTTCAGGAAATATAAACCAAGGTATGGTAAATATATTTTTAAACGATCCATATTTTGAACAAAAGCCTCCAAAATCAACAGGTAGAGAATTATTTAATGGAGCTTTTTTAAATAAATGCCAAACAATGAATCTAATATCTGTTGCCGATCGTTTTGCCACAATTGCAGAAGTTACTGCATTAAGTATTGTAAATGGCATAAACAGTCTAGGAGCTAAAGGAGAAATTTTTATTTGTGGAGGAGGTGTACATAACAATCATCTTATGCACAGAATAGAATATCACGCAAAAAAAAGCGGGCATAGCTTAGTTGCACCAATATCAGCACTAGGTATAGATCCTGACTTTTTAGAAGCATTTGCCTTTGCATGGTTAGGCTATAAATTTATGAACCATGAATGTTTGGATCTACATTGCATAACAGGAGCAAAAATACCTTCTATTCTTGGTTGTTTCTACCCTCACCCATAATACAAAACCCTCCAATAGGAGGGTTTTAAAACATACGATATCAAATTACTTTTAATTACAATTTAAACTGAAGAAATTACCTGACAAACCTTTTATTGTTAGATCTGATGCATTTTCAGCGTTTTTAGTAAGCAAATTAGTCATTGTACAACTTCCTAAACCTAACTTACTCCATACATCAGGCTTAATTTCAAGCTTTCTGTCACTAGTTCCAACATTTAGTACATATAATACTTTATCTGTTTTGTAACTTTTTAAATCCACATAGAATGTTGAATCACTATACACATGAGTTCTTTCACCCCTAGCAAGAGAAGGATGAGAATCTCTTAAGTTCATCATCTGTGCTACATTATTCTTAAGCTGTAGTTCCTTAGTAGTAAGCTTATCGACTTTACCATCTGTTCTTGAAACATGGTCGTCGCATCTATCAACATCACCACAACTTGAAGGTTGATCCACAAAGCCTTCTAATTCATCACCATATTCATCACCATAATACATAGTTATTGGACCAGTAATAGCAGCAAGAAAACTTAATGCTGCTTGATGCGCTTTATAGTAAGACTCTGTTTTTTCACCTTCTGATTCAAATTTAGCACGCTGCAACAAATCACCGAAACGCACCACGTCATGATTAGTTAAAAACATATTAGTTATACCAGGCTGAGTGTACCCTCTAAGTTTTTTCATACCTTCATCTAAACTAGACGCAGGTTCTGAACATGAATCACCTCTTACAGCCATAACCTTTATAAGTTGAGCTCTCATTGGGAAATTAAAAGCACTCATTATGGCATTATCTTTAAATGCATTATTTTCTAGATCTGCAGGATAATCTGACCATAATTCAGCAACCATATAACCTAGTGGTTGAACTTTTTTTCCATTAACCATGTAAGCATTTGATGGTTTAGCTGATTCAGTAACTACCGCTTTAGTTATATCTTTCCAATATTTTGGTGGAACTTGATAAGCTTGATCTAGACGCCAACCATCGATCTTTGCTTCTTGAATCCAATATGTTGCAACATCCTTTAAAAAATCTAATGACTTTTCAGTATCGTAACAAGTACCATATCTCAAGGACATCTTTTCATAATAATCTTTAATTTCACGACATTGACGATTAAGAACTAATGTATGACCTTGAGGACTCTTAGTGTTCACATTTGCTTTAGCGTGACCAAATACACCATCAAGCATTACATACATGCCTTTAGCATGAGCCTTATTAACGAGCTCTTTTAAATCTTCTTTTGTGCCAAATTTAGGATCAATAGTAAAATAATCTGAAGTAAAGTATCCAGTGCCATCTAATTTATTATAAGTTGGATCTTGACCATCAATTTCATAACTTGCAAAAATTGGGGTAAGCCATATAGTATTAGAACCAGTAGATTTAATATAATCTAAACTTTCAATAATACCCCTTAAATTACCATTATGCTTACTTGGGCCCCATGCATACTTATAACCTGTTGGACCTTTATCACTATGCATGAAACTTTCAACCATAATTTGGTACATGCGCACATCACATAGTTTCTGATCGCCACCATAACAACCTGTATTGTTAATAGTTAATGGCATGTTAGAAGCTGTAATTGTAGCCTTTTGAGAGGTATCACTTCTTACGCAATTAACCTCTTGTTGCCATGCAAATTTTTTAACTTTATCTTTCAATGTTGTATTACTATTGCAACCTATAAGAGCAACAGAAAATACCATAGCAAGCACTGATAGTTTATTCATTTTATTTCCTTATACATAAACTGTATCTTGCAATTGTACATAGAAAAATAATTCTAAGATGTGAATAACTTCTTAATATTTAAGGTAACAACAGTAAGATACATTGATTATTTCAAAGATAACTATTTTAACGAACCTTTCGTCCCATTAGGTTATATTG
>CAZTNG010000008.1:0-41361 GCA_964615195.1 uncultured Enterobacterales bacterium | reverse complement strand
CATCAATACCCAAAAGTCAATTTTAAAAATTAACGCTAATTGCTAATACGCTTACCTTTTTTACACCACTAAAAATCGATTTTTCGTCATATAAATTTTTATAAATAACAAACCCCAGTATGTTTATTCAACTTACTGGGGTTACTGCTCTTACTAGGCGTACTGCTTACCTAGTTTTCGTAGTTACATAAAAATTTTAAAGATTTTAGTACTACGTTTTTGCATAACAAAATCATTTAAAATAACTTAATATTTACCTTTGTACAAAGCATTTTAAACGTCTATTTCAGCTAGGTGCGCATTATCTGCAATAAATATTTTTCTTGGATCAACATCATCACCCATTAACTGTGAAAACACTCTATCCGCCTCTATTGCATCATCTATAGAAACTTTTAAGAAAATTCTATTTTGCGGATCCATTGTCGTTTCATAAAGTTGATCTGCATTCATTTCACCTAAACCTTTGTATCTCTGAACAGTGACACCTTTCATAGCTTCATTTTCAAGAATTTGATAAACTTGATCAAAATCCCTTAAATCAGTGAATTTTTTATCTTTAATTTCAATATAGGCATCCTTTTCTAATAAGTTAAGAACCATATTGCCGACATCTGTGATCTGCTTATAATCTAAGCCAACGATAAATTCATAATTTAACAAATAAGATTTTGTTACACCAAAATGAGTTACAAATATTCTTGGCAAGAAGATATTTTTTTCATTGTTTTTTTCAACCTTAACATCAAAATCTAAGCCAGGAACAGCAAATAATTCTAAACGTGTTTTTAATAAATTACACCAATCACTAACTTTTAATTCATCATGCAAATCTTCTTCACATAATTTTTTTACAAAAACTAGTTGTTTTGAAATATTTTTTGGGATTTTTCTTTCAAGTCTATGTAATAAAGAGAAAATATCAACATATTTTAAAAACAACTTCTCTAATTGCTCTCCAAATATTGGTGCAACTTCACTATTAACATACAATTTTGCATCATTCAAAGCTAAAGAAGTTTCATATTCATTCTTTTCTCTTTCATCTAAGATATATCTATTTTGCTTTCCTTTACTGTACTTATATAATGGCGGTTGTGCAATATACACAAAACCTTTTTCTATAATTTCAGGCATTTGTCTGTAAAAGAAAGTAAGTAATAATATTCTTATATGTGCTCCATCAACATCAGCATCGGTCATTATGACAACATTATGATACCTAAAGTTTTCGGGGTTATATTCGTCTTTTCCTATACCACATCCCAACGCAGTAATTAATGTTCCAATGGTATCTGACTCTAACATTTTATCAAAGCGAGCCTTTTCAACATTCAATATTTTACCTCTTAAAGGAAGTATAGCTTGAAATTCTGAATCTCTTCCACTTTTTGCTGAACCACCTGCTGAATCACCTTCGACTATATATAATTCTCTTTTTGTTGGATCTTTATTAATGCAATCAGATAATTTTCCTGGTAAAGAACCTAAAATTGTTTTTTTGGAAACATCTCTAGCTTTTCTCATCGCTTCCCTGACGCGACACGCTGTTGCAATTTTATCTATAATTTGTTTTGCATCATTAGGATTTTCTAAAAGAAATTCATCTAAACATGTGCTTACTACATTACTTACTACACCTGATACTTCAGATGAAACTAGCTTATCTTTAGTTTGAGACGAAAACTTAGGATCTGGAACTTTAACTGAAACAATAGCAACTAGTCCTTCTCTAAAATCTTCAGGGGCAGGTTTCATTTTATTTTTTTTATCTAAACCTTCCTTCTCAATGTATTTTTTCATGCTATTAGTAATAGCTCTTCGAAATCCTTCTAAATGAGAGCCACCATCTTTCTGAGGAATATTATTTGTAAAACAATTTATATTTTCACGATATTCATCTGTCCATTGCATTGACACTTCTACTGTAATATCACCTTGGTCTTCTCCTGCTGAAACGACTTTAGTACAGTAGAAAGTTTTTCCTGTAATAACATTTTTACCTTCATTTATGTATTTAACAAATTCTATTATTCCACCTTGATAATGAAAAATCTTTTCCTTATCATCTCTTTCATCTGTTAAAACGATACATACACCAGAATTTAAAAAAGAAAGCTCTCTTAACCTTTTTTCAAGAACTCCATAATTAAATGTTGTTGTTGTAAACACACTTGAACTTGGCCAAAATCTAAGTTCTGTACCAGTTTCTTCAGTGTCACCAATTGCTTGTAATGGTGCTGCAGGATGGCCTCCATCAACATACGTTTGTTGCCATACATGACCTTGGCGTCGAATAGTTAGTAATAATTTATCAGATAAGGCATTAACAACAGAGATACCAACGCCATGTAATCCACCCGAAACTTTATATGAATTTTGATCAAACTTACCACCTGCATGAAGTACTGTCATTACAACTTCAGCCGCAGAAACCCCTTCTTCAGGATGAAGATCAACAGGAATACCTCTGCCGTCATCTTTAACAGAAACAGATCCATCAGAATGAATTCTAACCAAAACTTTATCACAATAACCTGCTAAAGCTTCATCTATGGAATTATCTACCACTTCAAAAACCATGTGGTGGAGCCCGGATCCGTCATCAGTATCACCTATGTACATACCAGGACGTTTACGAACAGCGTCTAACCCTTTAAGGACTTTAATAGAATCACCATTGTATTTATTTTTTACATCAGTCATTTATGATAAATCTCGCTTTATCTGAATTTGCATATACAAGCTTATTGAATAATCAACATTTTAAACATGTTTAATTTTTAAGTACGAAGTATTTCTACAAACAATCATCCCCAATTTAAAATTGGGTGTCAAAATTACAAGTAAAACACTTGGTTTATTATACAATATTTTGCTCCTTTTTTGTGTTTTATATATCCTTTATTTCTGTAGAATAAATTAGAATTACAAAATTTACCAAATGTAATTTTTCTTTAATTTTTATCTAACACTATATGTTTCACGTGAAACATATACAGAATCAATTTTAATCCAATGTATTTTAATGAATAAATTAAACTTCTTTACTTTAAACTATTTTATGATTATTAAAGCTTAATGAGAAAAGATAATGAATTCAAATGTCTATAATTAATCATAAATTGAAAGTAGAAAAATATTTAGTCAGTTTTAATTGAATTATAAAAAACTAAAATTTTTATTTTAAAAGTTCTATGCAATCTGTTCCGATTACTTAAACCGTAACTAAGATTCTTTTCATATATTACAGCAATAAGGTGAAAAAAACATATGACACATCTCTATCAATTGGCAAATAAGCAATCTAATCAATAATTAATAACGAATAGTAACACTAAATTATTTGCTCTATTCTTTATTCTCCAATTGCTTCCTTTAATTTTATCATAAGTGTACATACATTGTTAAAATCCATAGGGTATATTAGACTCGTTGAGTCTAAAACAATATTTAACTCTAAATACAATTTTGCTATTCCCCACTCCTGAATATCAATCTTGCTAAATTCTCAATATAAGCTTTATTGATTTGAGGTTTATACTCAAAGTCAAAATCTTTTAGAATTTTTACATACAGAATAGACGAGACTGTAATATTGATTTCCTTTTATCTATCATCTCTAAACGCAATTTCTGAACCAGTCAGCTTCTGCAAAATCTCAGTAATTTCTAATGCGGTTCTAGAGTCCTTATTTTGGTCTATAATTTCAGGTAAGAGTTCCTTCATCTTTAGTAATTGAAGCTCTTCTAGCTCACTGATTAGTTGTTTATATATACTCATTGTTCACCTCATACTTTTCATATAAAGCTACATTATTTTCACACACAGTTTTCATTACAGATTCATTATCAAAGACTTGATGAGTTCGTTCATTAAAGTGTTCACTTGAATAATTTACGTTTGCGTTATGAATTGGATGGCAACATATGAATCATCATATATGTGAATTTTGTCATTTTCAATTTGATAATAGACGTATAAATTTTTATATTCTTATGATGAACAGACTATTTCTTTCCGTCTATGCATATCAATAATTCTGTTATTACTTATCTCTTATTTAGTCATAAGCTTAAGTATTCTTCAAGCATCCGTTTGGTTTGGTAATTGATTTAATTATCTCAGTTCATCTTTAAAAATTTCTTTCCAATTTACTAGTGCAGGAGATTCTGCAAGAGGAACAAAACAAATTATTACTTTAGACAATTTATCTTTTTTATAATTAAAACAGAATGTTTTTACAGTGATATTACATCCAATATAACTACCAACTTTATTAAACTTGAAAATTAAATACGCAAAAACTCCTTCTTCAAACTTTTCCTCTACAAGACTTGGTGTACAACTAAAACTTTTACAATTATATTTTTTTCTTTTATTTTCTGTTTGATTGTAAAATAACGTTTAATGATTTTCTTAGGGCATAATTGAACTGTTTTTCTATTTTTGAATAGTTTATGTTTTTCATAATAATAGCATTAATATTTTTGCCACTTCGTTCCACATATAAAGTCCCTTTTGGTCAATTAACTACTAACAAAGATTATCAAACAACGACATTTTAAACTTAGCGATAAATACATTTTGAGTATGGCACTTACATGCAAGGAGTAACTAGTAATCAAACTAGATTGAAAAGACTGAGAGAGTTGATACAGAAACTATCAATTTGCAAACTTAAGGAAAGCAACAGTATAAATGATTATCTATCAACATTGCAGATAAATAATTATGATAAATTTATCTACTGAACGCAATATCTATTCATCTAAACAAAAAATTAACGATAAAATAAAGACTATAGGCGCATGTGCAATAAACCTTATCCCAGATAATAAATCGTTATTTTTAAATTCAATGAGTAAAATATCAAAGGGATAAAGAATTCCACGAAACTCTATATTGACCTTTTATTCTTAAGCAAGGTATACAACTTTTATCTTTAATCTTATTATTAATTCATAAATTAAAATTACTATTAAAATATTTTAATACATCCCTACCCTTTCCAAAATATATTTTTCTGTACTTATAAAAGCAGGTTTTCTCCCTATTTACCATATTTTAGTTCTGTATATTATTTTCAATAATTTCATTTTGTTCCACGTGAAACATTTTATTATTCGTGCAATCATTGTTAAACATTGAAGTATCTAATTTATTGAGAGAAGTAATAATAAATTGAGAATTATTCATATGTAGATTTATATAATTAAAAAGCCTTAACTTACTTATATCATCTAACTCTGAAGTAATATCATCAATTAGATATACACAATTATTATGTGAGGAATCCTGATACAATTCACCCTGAGCTAAACGCATAGACGTGATAAGTAACTTTTGTTGACCTCTTGAAAAGACATCTATAACATTATCGTTATTTGATTTAACTTTCAAATCAGATTTATGAGGCCCAAATAATGAGTATCCTAACAGATATTCTCTATCTCTTGACTTTTTTAATTGTTCCTCAAAAGAAGAAGGATCTGTTTTAAAACCAGAAATCAATTCTATTGAAAGTTGAGAATCAGGCAACATAGAATTTATTATATTCCCTGCTTTTTCATTAAAAATTGAAAGGTATTCATTTCTATAATTATTTATTATTATAGATGCCTCTATAAAAGATTTATCCCAAATAGATAAATAACTTTCACTAGTTTTAGATTGTAACAAGGCATTTCTTTGTTTAAGTATTTTTTTATACTCAAAATATTTTATTCCATAATTCGGAAAATGATAAAAACACCCCCAATCAATGAACTCTCTTCTTAAATTAGGGCCACCATCGAACATCATAAAAGTATCTGGAGCAATCAATTGAATACAGATAACATTAGCTAAAAAAGAAACTTTTTCTACATATTCACCATTGTACTTTACAATAATATGACCATTTAGATCTCTTGTAAGACCTAGTTTACCCTCAATACTTTGTTTTGAAATCAAATCAGCAAAAATTGTTAATTCTTTTGAATCATGATTTATAATTACAGAATTCTTATTTGTTCTAAATGATCTTGCTAATGACAAATAATAAATGGATTCAATAATAGAAGTTTTCCCCGAACCATTTTTCCCATAAAAGTAATTCATTCCATTACATAAATTAACTGAAGCTGTTTTAAAATTTCTAAAATTTGTTAAATTTAATTTTTTGATATACATACTTCATATAACTTTATCATAACTAAATTAAAAAGCTGTTCCATTAAAAAACGGCACAGCTTTTAGAAAAATTACCAATATTCTAAACTTTTAGAATAACAATAAAAATTGTTTTTATAGAACAACTCTGCTTACAATATATCTAGCAAAACTTGGCTCTTCATCACCAACAGGCACTCCTTCAACCATAGCAGCATTAGAGTCAACAGGCATTGAAATTTTCAATTTTTGTGTGTTTACAACCTTGCAAATATCCATGAAATAAGATGAATTATAAGCTAACTCAAAATCATCACCCTGATATTCAATTTCAACCTTTTCTTTTGCTTCTTCATGTTGGGAATTTCTTGTTTTAATAGTTAATTTTCCACTTTTAACTAAAAATTCCATTGCATTGTTTTTGCTATTACAGAGAATTGAAACTCTTCTAATTGTTTTCATCAAGCTTTCTCTATCAATAACTATAAATCTAGAACAATTTCTTGGAATAACATTTGAAACATCTGGATACTTTCCATCTATAAGTTTACTTACTAAAGAAATACCGTCTATTGTAGTTTTTAAACTATTCTTGCTTAATGACAAAGTAACAATATCTTCAGATGTTTTTCTCAGATCTAATAACTTAATAACTTCTGTAACACCCTTCTTAGGGAAGATAAAACCATTATCCTTATAGCTCTCTTGAAAAACAACTTCTTCTTCAAGTTGTCCTTTTTGCATACTAAGTCGATGTCCATCAGCAGTATATATATTTAGAGTTTTTCCAGAGATCTCAAATCTCATACCCTTAAAATGTACTCTATAATTTTCTACAGCTATTGAAAATGCAGTAGTCCTCATTAAATTAAGAAGTTCTTTGTGTTTAATTTTTAATTCAAATAAAGTTTCTAAAGATTCAATGGAAGGAAACTGTTCTGCTGGTTTTGTTGCTAAAGCAAAATTATTCAATTCCGTTTGAATAATCAAATTGTTTGCATCCAAGCAAAATTTAATATAAGTTGCATCAGGTAAGGATTTTATAATTTCCACAAGTTTTCCGACATTAACAGTCGTCTCACCTTCTTCTATTTCGTCAGAAAAAAGCCCCACTTCTGAAATCATTTCAATTTCTGTATCACTACAAATCATTTGCAATTTAAAATTCGCATCTTTTAATGAATTATCCTGTAAATTTTCAATATTACAATTAACTCTCTGCACACGAAGTAAAACATTTAAAGTGATAGTATCACCCTGTGGACTTGCACTAGCAGGACCTGAAACCTGTTCTAAAGGTTTTAATAGATCTTCACGACCTATACAAAATTTAAGCATAAAACCTACTCCGTAATTTTAACCTAGTAATAATTTAATATTCTCGTAATCGTCTTTATATTGTTGTTTAGTATCTATAAGCTTTTTCATTTTCTTTTGAGCATTCATTACAGTAGAATGATCTTTACCGCCAAATTCCTTACCTAGCATTGGAAAACTATTTTGGGTTAATTCTCTTGCTAAAAACATAGCCATCATTCGAGGATAAACTATAGATGTTGGTCTAGCTGTAGAATCAATTTCTTTTACAGTAATTTTATAATATTCAGCCACAGTTTTTTTAATATTATCTACAGTTAACAACTTTTCTTGACCTGCCAAAGCATCTCTTAAAACATCTTTAACAAAGTCTACAGTTATAACTTCCTTTTTATTAGCAAAAGCACCTATTGTCTTTATGTGCCCCTCAAGAGTTCTAACATTAGTTTGAAACTTATATGTAATAAAATCAATACTAGATTGATCTAATTTAAGTCCAATTTCTTCTACTTTTTTACAAATTATTTTTCGTCGAGTATCATAATCAGGTGGTTCAACCTTAATACAAACTCCAGCTCTAAATCTATCTTTTAACCTTGGATCAACTTTTGACATACTCTGTGGATGCATATTTGAAGCAAAAATTAACTGATGCTTTGTTGAACTTATGTCATTAATCAAAGATGTTAATTCACTTGACACACTTTCTGTATCCTTTTTGGGATCTTGCAAAACTTGCATGTCATCTATAAGTAACACATCCAAATTTCTATACATACTTCTAAATTGCATTAATGCTTCATCATTATAACCTTTTTTGTAATAAGCATTTACTGCACTATAATAATCTCTAATAAATGTATTCATATTGACATACATTACTTTTAGGTTTTTATATGTCTTTGTAATGGAATTACCAATAGCATAAAGAATATGAGTCTTACCCAAGCCTGGATCACCATATACAAAAAAAGGATTTCTTTCTGGATTACCAGGATCTATTGATACTTGTTTTCCGCAGTTACACAACTTCTCATTTGTTGGCCCCTCTACAAAATTATCAAATCTCTTAGTTTTATCAATCGAATTTATTTTGTAAAAAATATTAGCATGAATATCCTCATTACTAGAAGAATTTATTGATCTAAAATGAGATTCATTTTCAATTTTTGGTGCGAAACTTTCTTCATTTTCAAATTTATGAGTATCGTCTTTTTGCCCAACCAAATCGACAGCTGTTAATTCTTGAGGGATTTCACTAACTAAATTTGTATACTCCCCCATCGATAAAGCATCTCTAGGAGAATATTTATTTATAGAATTTTTTTGAATTAAAACATTATCAACAATTTTTGCATCGCTGAATAATTTTGATTTTTCGTTATATGAAATATTAACATTGGTATTATCTGTAATTCTATTATTACTTAATGAATCATAATGATGGACATTACTTGAATTAATAGGAGCCTCAACTGTTTTTTTAGTTTTTGTAACACTAAAATCTTTATTTAAGCTAACGCTAACAACATGTTGTGATTTAGTACACTCATTAAATGCTTTAGTAATTGCATTTAAATAATCATCATGCTCTAAATACTGTTTAACAATCATATTTGGAACAATTATTATTACATCTGATCCGTTTATCCAAGCCTTAGCAGATTTAAGAAATATATTAAGCTTTTGAAAAGTTTTCTTTCCGTCATTAGGCAAAGAACCAAGAAAATTCTTCACATTTTGCCATAAATCATCTGAGCTTGACATACAATAAACACCACGATAAAACAAAAGAAATTCACAGCTGCAAATTATAACATTTTTAACTTATATTTATCCACAGAAATAAAAAATATATTTTATACACAGAATATATTATAAATAAATTTCGAATCCAAAGCTTATTAATACTTGAATGGCATTTCATAAGAAGATAAATAATACCGGAATTATTTATTAATTATCAAACACGGCTACTAATTATAGCGTTTTATCCACAATAGAATGTTTATTTAAAAGATCTCGATAAATCATTTTACAAATTAAATTTTTACTTAATTTTAAATTAAACCGCAAATTAATTGTATGTCACTATTTGCATTTAATGCATTATTTAAGTGAATAAATAGCAACCATTAAAAATGGGAAAAAGCATAGATTCTAAATGCAATACATCAAAACCTCATAAAAAATAAATTCAAAGTTTGAGTATTTAACGACATATAATTTTATATACAGTGTAATACGAATTTTACACAAAGTGTTAAATCAAACAAACACTCAAAAAGTAATAAGTAATCAGCAATTTTTAATGATATTAAAATAAGTATAAACAACTTAAATATACATGATTATTCTTGACTGTTAACTTTAATATCTATATAATTCACCGACTTAAATTTTGTGTACTGATGTTTTATCAGTCTTTATTGTGGAGTTATTTTTATGAAGCGTACATTTCAGCCTTCAGTTTTGAAGCGCAATCGTACTCACGGTTTCCGTAACCGTATGAAGACCGCTGATGGTCGTAAGGTGCTTTCTCGTCGTCGTGCTAAGGGTCGTGCTCGTCTCACAACTGTTAATGACTAATGAGAAATTCCCTCGGGAGTACAGATTACTTACTCCCGAAAACTTCAATAACGTATTCAAAGATCCTATTAGGGCTGCATCTCCTCAAGTAACTATATTGGCAAAAGAGAGAGGTTTGGCTTACCCACGACTTGGATTAATAGTTCCAAAGAAAAATTTGAAACAAGCTGTATGGCGAAATCGTTTTAAGAGAATTATTCGCGAAAATTTCCGTAAATCCAAGCAAAATTTGGAAAATCTTGATATAGTTGTTATCGCTAAATTTGGTTCGCTTGAACTCAGTAATGAAGAATTAAACACGTTGGTCTCAAAATTATGGAATACAATCTCTCGCCGCTACAAAAAGCAGGTTGCTTGTTAATCTGGTGCTATCAGAGATTTCTTAGTCCATTAATTGGTCAGCAGTGCCGTTTCTATCCGACTTGTTCAGAATATACCAAGCAAGCCATCATTATACATGGCTTTTTTCATGGATGTTATCTTGGATTAAAACGCATTTTAAGATGCCATCCCCTTAATCCTGGTGGGTTCGATCCCGTTCCCGAAAAAAATAATTTAAAAAAGAAGTAGATTATTGTTATGCAAGCTCAACGTAATACAGCTTTAATTTTTTTGTTAATTTTAACTATGGTTATGTTCTATACCTGGTCAAATGATAAAACAAAAGAAGAGATAGCCAAAAACCAACCTGTTACTTCAGTTAAAGTTTCTGCTGATACATTAACTAACAGCACAAATAATATAAATATAGAAACTGATTTATACAGCATAATTTTAGATCTTCAAGGTGGTGACATAATTAAAACATCCTTAAAAGATCAGAAACAAAGCTATGATTCAGATGAATACTTTACATTACTTCAAAATCAGAATAATTTTACATATATAGCTCAAAGCTACGCTGTAATTAATAATGTAGTTGAAAAACCTTTATACACAACTTCACAAAAAGAATTTAGTATGAAAAACGATTCTTTGACAGTTGAATTAAATGCATATACAAAATCAGGTATACAAATATCTAAAATTTTGTATTTTACAAAGGGTAGTCATGTTATTGATGTTCAATTTAAATTTAATAACATTCCTGAAAATACAAACATTTACACAATATCAACTCTAACACAATCTGTAGAAGATCCTAATTTAAACTCTAGCATGTTTGGAACAGCAGCCTATAGAGGAATAGCGTATTCCACACAAGACAAAAAATATGAGAAAAAAAGTTTATCAGATGTAGCATCAAGCTCAGAAAGTGAACAAATCACCTCAAAAGAAGGTGGTTGGGTAAGTATGATTCAGCACTATTTTGTTGCAGCATGGATCGGAGACAAAACAAAAAATAATACAATTATTTTTAGTCCTAGCGAAAATAAACTTACAGCTCAAGCATCAATTAAATCACAAGATTATATTACAACTGCAACTCAATTAGCTATAGACAATAAACTGTGGCTAGGCCCTAAAAATCAAGATGAAATGAATCAAGTTTCTGATAACCTCGATTTAACGGTGGATTATGGATGGTTATGGTTTATATCTAAATTTTTGTTCAAAGCAATGCAATGTATACACTATGTGTTACAAAGTGTAGGTATAAGTGATGCCTTAGGTGCTTGGGGTTTTTCAATAATCATTCTGACATTATGTGTAAGAGGATTTATGTACCCTCTCACAAAGAAACAATATGTTTCTATGGCAAAAATGCGTTTGTTGACACCAAAAATGCAAGCTATTAAAGAAAAATTTAAGGATGACAGACAAAAGTTAAGTCAAGAAATGATGCAACTTTATCAAAAAGAAAAAGTTAATCCTTTAGGTGGTTGCCTACCAATACTAGTTCAAATGCCTATTTTTATTGCTTTATATTGGACATTTATGGAATCAACAGAATTAAGACATTCACCATTTATTTTATGGATTCATGACTTATCTATACAAGATCCTTACTACGTTCTTCCAATATTAATGGGTGTAACAATGTTTTTAATTCAAAAAATGTCCCCTACTCCTGTAACAGATCCTATGCAAAAGAAAATTATGACATTAATGCCAGTTGTTTTTACTGCTATGTTCTGTACCTTCCCTGCAGGTTTGACACTTTATTGGCTAGTTTCAAATATTGTTACAATAATTCAACAGTCATTAATATTTAAAGCTCTTGAAAAAAAAGGCTTAAGTATGAAAGCTGTTCCAAATAAAAAATAAAACCTAGTTTATATCTTTAAAAACAACTCCATATAGCAATCTATTTGGGGTTGTTTTATTTAGGAAAACAAAAATGAAACAAGAAACTATCGCAGCAATTTCAACTGCAATTGGAAAAGGTGGAATAGGAATTATAAGAGTTTCAGGAGATTCTGCACTCGAAATAGCAAAATTAATTTTGGATAAATATCCCAAAAATAGGTTCGCTGAATATTGCCCTTTTAGAAATAAATATGGGCATATTATAGATGAAGGAATTTGCCTTTTTTTCAAGTCTCCAAATAGTTTTACAGGCGAAGATGTTGTAGAATTCCAATGTCATGGTGGACCTGTTGTTTTAGACATGCTAATGCAAGAAATACTAAATACAAATATGGTTAGGCAGGCTAAACCAGGAGAGTTTTCTGAACGAGCTTTCTTAAATGGTAAAATTGATTTAACCCAAGCTGAAGCCATAGCTGACTTAATAAATGCATCTAGTGAACAAGCAGCTCAAAGTGCAATTAATTCTCTACAAGGTACTTTTTCTAGCTTAATTAATAATCTAAATGAAGAACTTATTAAATTAAGAACTTATGTTGAAGCAACTATTGACTTTCCAGATGAAAGTATAGATTTTATCAATGATGGACAAGTTTTAATTGGGTTAAACAAACTTATATCTAGTATTCAGCAAATTTTGAATACAGCAAAACAAGGTCTTATTTTACAAGAAGGTATAAAAATTGTAATAGCAGGTAGACCTAATGCAGGAAAATCCAGCCTACTTAATTCTTTATGTGAAAAAGAATGCGCCATTGTTACAGAAATTGAAGGCACAACAAGAGATGTTTTGCGTGAAAATATAAATATAGATGGAATGCCTATACATATAATTGATACAGCCGGATTAAGAAATCATACGTCTGATATAGTAGAAAAAATAGGTATTGATAAAGCATGGAACGAAATTATTCATGCAAACAGGATTCTATTTATTTACGATATTTCAAAAGTAAATTCTACAAATACTGTTGATCCTCAAATTGAATTATACAGCACAATTAAATCTAAAACTGAAAACAAAATTCCTTTTACCATTATTTTAAATAAAATAGATTTAGTAACAGAATATGAAATACCTACAATCTTTAAAGAAGAAAATGTTATTAAAATAAGTGCTAAACATAATGATGGTATTGCAAAATTAAAAGAACATTTAAAGAAAGTTGCTGGTTTTTCAAATAATACAGAAGGTGTTTTTTCAGCTAGAAGAAGACATGTAACAGCATTAGAACAAGCAATAAACCATTTAACTATTAGTTTAGAAATGATTAAAAATGGAAATAACTTTGAAATATCTGCGGAAGAAATGAGAGAAGCTCAACAAAACCTAAATGAAATTTTAGGCAAATTTTCTGCAGATGATCTTCTTTCAGAAATTTTCAATACATTCTGTATAGGAAAATAATATTTATGAGCCTAAATAAAATAATTTTTTAGGCTCATTGCAAACTTTTTATTTATCTTTAGCTAAACACTGCTGAAGTTCAGATGACATCTCATCTACAGATGCATTCCAACTCTTATTCAATGAATTGACAAGCGAAGCATACCCTTTTTCTACTAAATCTCGTTCCATGCGAATTGTACCTGCACATAAGTAATTAGAATCATATGTTAAACTCCAATCATAGCTAACATATGATTTTCCTAAAAATGAGCCTGAAAAATCATGCATGTTTATGTTCAATTTTGGACAAGTAATTTTCCCACAATGATTAGATATTTGTAATTCTTGAGATAATGACTCTATTAGCATAACTGATAAAGTATCAATCCATTTGTTGTTATTTGTCAAAATCATTTCATTTTCATTTTTTTTGAATAAAATAGATTTTGAATTTAAATAACTTGGCATCCTAAAATCCAATATCAAATCATCTAAAATGTTAACTTTACTAACATTTTTGTCGCAAACTATATTATAAAAATGCTCTTCTGTGCCTTGTCGCTGAAATGAACAAGATGATAATAAAAAGACAGAGCTTATAATACATATGGATTTTTCAACCAATTTAATTATCATATTTATTTAACCTCTTTGGCTTTAGGTGGTATAGGATCTTCTTTTTCGTATGAAAATACTAATGAATTAGTCTTTGAATCTAACTTTTGAGCAACAGGTTCTATACTCTTTAATGTACTGTTTAAATTATTTAGAGAATGATTTAAATTATTATATAATTCAGAATCTGAACTATAAGAAGAAATTGTCTTTTGTAATTCCTTTAATGTTTTTATCATTTCTTCTGATACATTATTTTGGTCTAATTTACTAATTATAACATTTATATTATCAACAAGTTGCGCCACTTCAACAGATGTTTTTTGGGAACTTTTCATTAAATTATTTATATTTGCAATTAAATCATTTAAAGGTAACGTACCTAAATTATGAACAAACGATGTTATATCCTGCTGCATCGTTGAAATATCTTTTTCTATAGATGGTATTACAGTATAACCATCAAACTCCCTCTTGGTTATTAGAATATCACCTTTTGAATTACCATCATTTTCTGTTAAATTAATATAATTGCGTCCTGTTATAATATTTAGTGTTTCAATATTAGCTGTTAAACCATTCCTTTTAATTAAATTTTTAATATCATTGTTTAATTCATCTAAAGATCTTTCCTCATTTTTATCAAATCTTTCAGATTGAATAGAAATCAATACAGCTGAATTTTTTATAGAATCTTTGAATAATTTAAATCCTTTTGGAAAATACGGAGCTTTTTTTACAATTCCAACTTGCAATCCTTGATAAAAAACTGGAGAATCTTTAGTTAAATTTCTTGAAGGCTTTTGCAAGAAAACAATATAATCAATTGTTTTTGAATAATTAATTGCAATATCATTTTTACTCTTATATAAATTAAATATTTGACCGTTTTTTATTTTTTTTCTTGATTTGTCAATCTCATTGAAGTTATCAAAACTTATACCGCCTTTTAATATGCTTTCAATAGAATCAGTCTCTACATTTACACCATCAGCACCAACATTTATATCAATACCGCTAGAAACCCAAAACTTAGTTTCTTTTGTAATAAGTTTTGTAAATGGGTTATTGATGTATATTTTGTAAAACATTTTTTCAGAATCAAAATCATAATTTTTTGAAATCACAGAACCTACATTCATTCCTTTAAAAGTAACAGAATCACCTTCTGACACCATTTTTGAAGAATTAGACTGCAAAGTTATAAATAAACCATCCTTATCCATATATATTGGAGGGTCTTCAAGAACATCAAAACAATCTCTTTGTGTATCACTAGTTCCTGGCTTTAGTTCAATATAATACCCAGAAAAAATTGTACTTAATCCAGAAACACCTTGTCTATCAATTCTCGGTTTTTGAATCCAAAAAATTGTATCATCCTTTAGTAAATTATCTGTATCTAGGTTCATTTGTACTTTTGCTTTGACATATTTCAAGTCTGAAGACAAACTTATTTCTTTAACTTTACCAACTTCAACGCTCAAAGCTTTTATTGATGTTTTACCTTCTTCTAAACCATCAGCTTTATTTAAAATTAAAGTTATAACAGGACCTTTATTAAAATTAGAACTATATATCAAAGAAATTGCTAAACATAAAGCAATCACAGGAACAAACCAAACCAAAGAATATAATTTTTCTTTTTTTATAATTATATTTAAACTCATACTCTAAATTTTTCCCCATAGTAATCTTGGGTCAAATTGCCTTGCTGCTAACATTGTCAATACAACAACAATGCCAAATGAAAAAACTGCTGATCCAGGATAAATAACCATAAAATTTCCTATACGAACAATCGTTGCCATTATTGCCACAACAAAAACATCAACCATAGACCATTTACCTATAAACTCTACCAATCTATACAAAAAACTAATCTGTACTTTATTCTTGGCCTTTCGTATTTTTTTTGCCATTAAGCATAAATACAATAAAGTTACAATTTTTAAAATTGGAATGCATATACTAGCTACTAAAATGACAATTGCTACAAAATATGATTTCATTTGCCATAAAACAATTACACCATCAATAATAGTTGAAGGTTCGTTTACTCCAAAATAAGTTGTAACCATCATTGGATAAATGTTTGCAGGTACATACATACAAATAGCGGCAACAACTAGTGCCAAGCACTTATTAATCGAATGTTTAGATTTGTCTTTAATTTTAGAACCACACCTTTCACACAATCCATTATTATATTCACCATCTACAATACTTCCGCAAACTTGACATCTAGCAAAATTTTGAGATTCAGCAGAAATACCTATTTGTATTTTTCTTACGATTTCAGGGCTCCCACAAAAAAAAGTCCACATTTCATTTAAGTTATATCTAGTTATTGACAACATATAAAAAAATGAAAAAATTATTAAACAGTAAAAACCATAACCATAATTTATTTCCACTAAATTTACTAACTTAATCAAACTAACTAATACCGCTACAGTAAAAACCTCAACCATACTCCAATCTAAACAAAATCTATATAATTTTAAAAGATATTTTATATGAAAGAATTTTGTTTTCGATAAATAACATATATCGGTAATTATTATTGTTGATAAAGCAATAAATGGCAGTATTTGCATAAAAAAATACACTGCCAAACTTACAATCGACATATTTTCTGAAGACAATACTTGTGTATAATCTAAAACATCAACATTGTTTGATAAACCAGAACTACTAATACCAATAAACGGTAAAAAATCCATTGCAAACATAAAAATTAAAGTAGTTATTGCATAACATAAAGAATAAATAACAGGTTGTGGATGAAAATGATACAATGAATTGTGACACCTAGGGCAAACGCCTACGTAATGACCTGTGATTTTTGGCAAATCCAAAACTAAATCACATTGTTCGCATATTATGTGGTTTTTATGCACCATTCAATATTTAAACCTGTCCAAACTTTTATAGAAAAATTTATGATTTCAAAAAAAACATTAACTATTGATTTATTTTGCTCTGTAATAGATAACTACGGAGATATAGGAGTATGCTACAGATTAGCAAAAGAATTAGCAAGAAATAAAGTCGAAATATCTTTATATGTAGACGATCTACCAACATTTAAAAAAATTTGTCCGCAAATATTGCCCACACAAAACATTCAATACCTGAATGACGATAATATTTTAGTAAAAAAATGGGTTACCGATGACTATAGTTATGAACCATCTAATGTAGTTATCGAAGCTTTTGCGTGCAATATATCTCCATCTTTTACAGATAAATTCACAAATTCAACAATATGGATAAATCTTGAATATTTAAGTGCCGAAAAATGGGTAGAATCTTGCCATAAATTACCATCTTTGCAAAATAATGGCGTAAAAAAATTTTTCTTTTTTCCTGGCTTTACTCCAAATACAGGAGGAATAAATTTTGAAAACAATTTTTGTAAAATTAGCTCTAAATTAGCTAAAGATTTTGTAATTAATAAATTTGAACTAAGTCCTGACATAAAAGACTTTTTTATGTGTTTAATATTTACATATGAAAATGAAAATTTATTTCCACTGATCGAAAATATTATAAAATACAAAAAAAAAGTAATATTCTTAATTCCTGATAGTAGAAGTGCCGTTTACTTAAAAACATCACCTTTACTACAAAAATTTAAACTAATATATTCAAACATTATATTTCATTTCTTTCCTATGATATCGCAAGATGAATTTAACTACATAATTAAAGCTTCTGACTTCAATATTGTAAGGGGGGAAGATTCTATATGCCAAGCAATAATGAGTGGAAAACCTTTTATTTGGCATATTTACAAACAAAAAGAAAATGCACATATTGATAAAATAAAAGCTTTTCTAGAAGAATACTGCTTAGATTTGTCTTCTCCAATTGCAAATGTTTTTAAAAATGCTTTTATAACTTTCAATACAATCACAAATAACTACAACTTAGAGTATTCTTCTTTTTCAGATTTTATGATAAAATACGAAGAGATTTGTAGTTATTCTGAAAAGAAAACTGCAAAATTATTTAACAACCGAAATCTATGTTCTAACCTTTTGATGTTCATCGAAGAAAAAAACAAAGATTTTTTATAAAATATAATTTTTAGGATATTTAAATGAAAACCGCACAAGAAATTCGCGCTGGTAACGTTATAATGGTTGGTAAGGACCCTATGGTAGTTCTTAAAGCTGAATTTAACAAATCAGGCAGAAATGCAGCTGTAGTAAAAATGAAGTTAAAGAACCTTCTCAGCGAAGGCGGTACTGAAACTGTATTTAAAGCTGATGATAAATTAGAAGATGTAATACTTGAACATAAAGATTGTACTTTTTCATATTTTACAGATCCTATGTATGTATTTATGGACGAAGAATACAATCAGTATGAAATTGAAAAAGAATATCTTGGTGAAGTTGTTAACTACATCGTTGATGGTATGGAAGATGTTTGTTCTGTTACTTTCTACGACGGTAAAGCAATTAACGTAGAATTACCTATAACAATAGTTAGAGAAGTTGAATATACAGAACCTTCTGTTCGCGGAGATACTTCTGGAAAAGTTACTAAGCCTGCAACTTTAAAAGGTACAAGCTTTAAAATTAATGTTGCTGATTTCGTTAAGACAGGTGACAAAATTGAAATTGATACACGTACTAATGAATTTAAAAAGCGCGTATAATTGATTTCTCTTTAAAAGATAACTTTATCTTATAACCCTAGTAAGTTGAATAAACTTACTAGGGTTTATTTTTTATAAATTTCGTGAATTTACTATATTGCTTAAGTTTTTTACCATTCCCCACCCAAAAATATAAAATTCTTTACCATAAATAGATTACAGTCTTAAAATATCTTAATAAACATAATAATCTCAACTTATCATAACTAATTCACAATAACAAAAGAGAGTTATTCACAATGTAAAATTATGTATATTATGGTAAAAATAATAATATTTATTTTTAAATATCAAATATTTATATAAATAGATTTACTTTATAAGTATTTTATATACAATTGAAAATAATTTAATATTCTCCACAATACACGTTTGAATAATGAATATTAAAAGCAAGAGTGTTATAATGTTGGTAGTTAACTACTACCAAATTGTGTGTAACATTTTATTTTTTTATTTTAGCTTACTTATAAACATTTTATTAACTATAATTTATTTGTATATACACGTATATATACCTTAAATAAAAACAGTAACAAACCTATGTAAATAAAAGGCTTTATATAGATATACACAAGGAAAACGCTCTATAAAAAGAATAAAAAAAATAATATTAAAAAAAAACAAAAAAAAAGAAATGTTCTTTTCAATAAAACAAGTAACCCAAAAATAATGACTATCTATTTAAAAAACATTAAAATACAAAAAATAACACATAAATCTTAAAAACAATTTTTAACTTTTAGCTTTATCATTTTTTCAATAAATAGTAGTTACTATTTACACTAAAAACATAAGTTCAAAGCACTATATAAAATAAGAGGAAATCATGTATCATCATGAAACTTTTGATGTCATCGTTGTTGGCGGTGGTCATGCTGGTATTGAAGCTTGTACAGCAAGCGCTAGAATGGGATTAAAAACACTTCTACTAACTCATAATTTAGAAACATTAGGGCAGATGTCATGTAATCCTGCTTTTGGTGGTATAGGCAAAGGTCATTTAATCAAAGAAATAGATGCTTTAGGCGGTGTAACTGCTCATGCAATTGACAAAGCTGGCATTCAATTTAGAACACTAAATTCGTCAAAAGGCCCTGCAGTTCGTGCTACGCGTGCACAAACTGATAGAATTCTCTACAAAATTGAAATAAGAAAAATTTTAGAAAATTATCCTAATCTTCAATTATTTCAGCAACCATGTACTGACTTAATAGTTGAAAATAACAAAGTTTGTGGTGTAGTAACACAAGCTGGAATTCAAATTAGAAGTAAAACTGTTGTTTTATGTACAGGTACATTTTTAAATGGTTTAATTCATATAGGATTAAACCATTATAGTGGTGGAAGAGCTGGTGATAGTGCATCAATAAAGCTTGCTGAAAGAATGCACGATTTACCTATAAAAATGGGAAGATTAAAAACAGGAACTCCTTGTAGAATAGATAAAAGAACTGTTAACTTTTCTAAATTACAAAAACAAGAGCCAGATGCTAATTTACCAGTGTTTTCTTTCTTAGGTAATGTTTCTGAACATCCGCAACAAGTATGTTGTCATATAGCTCATACAAATGAAAAAACTCATGATTTAATAAGAAAAAATCTTGATCGCAGTCCTTTATATTCTGGTGTAATACATAGCGTTGGGCCAAGATATTGTCCTTCTATTGAAGACAAAATAATGCGTTATCCTGATAAAAACACTCATCAAATATTTATTGAACCTGAAAGTTTATATACCAATGAGCTTTATCCAAATGGGATTTCAACAAGTCTTCCATTTGATGTGCAAGTTGGCATAGTGCAATCGATGGAAGGTTTCGAGAATGCTGTTCTTATGCGTCCTGCGTATGCTATTGAATATGATTATTTTGATCCTAAAGATCTAAAAGAAAATATGGAAAATAAGTTTATTGATAATTTGTTTTTTGCTGGTCAAATTAATGGTACAACAGGCTACGAAGAAGCTGCGGCTCAAGGAATTTTGGCAGGTATAAACGCAGGATTACGTGTACAAGGAAAAGATTCTTGGTCACCTAGACGAGATCAAGCTTATATAGGAGTCCTTATGGATGACCTTTGTACTCTTGGTACCAATGAGCCATATAGAATGTTTACCAGTAGAGCTGAATATCGTTTATTATTAAGGGAAGATAATGCTGATATTCGATTAACTCCTATTGGTAGACAATTAGGTTTAGTTGATGATGCTCGTTGGTCTTACTTTGAAAACAAAATTGAACAAATTGAAAAAGAAAAGCAACGCTTAAAAGATTATTGGATTGGTCCTGGTAATGAATTAACTTTAAAACTTAATAATGTATTAATTAATCCAATAACCAAAGAACAAACTTTAGAAGAAATTTTACGTAGACCTGAAATGACATTTAACAAATTAATGACTACTACAGAATTAGAACCTATTGCATCTTCAGAACAAGCTTCTAACCAGGTAGAAATTCAAATTAAATATCAAGGGTATATTGATCATCAACATGATGACATAGATAAAAGACTAAAAAATGAAAATACATATTTACCTTTAAATTTTGACTACACCAACATTCCTGGTCTGTCAACAGAGGTTATATTTAAGCTTAATGATTTTAAACCTGAAACAATAGGTAAAGCGTCTAGAATTTCAGGAATAACTCCTGCTGCAATTTCAATTTTATTAGTTCATCTAAAAAGATTAGGACTTTTAGGTATAAAACCGGAGTAAATCTTATGGATAATTTAGAATTATATTTGATGAAAGAATTAGAAAAATTAGAATTTAATGTTTCTAAAGAAAATATTACAAAATTAATAAAATTTGTCCAATTATTGCATCAGTGGAATAAAACTTACAATTTAACATCGGTTCGAAATCCTAAAGATATGATAATTAAGCATATTATTGATTCTTTAGTGGTTTCTCCATATTTAAAAGGTAATTCTTTTGTTGATGTTGGCACTGGACCAGGATTACCAGGAATACCTTTAGCAATAATAAATCCAGATAAAAAATTTTGTCTTTTAGATAGTCAAACTAAAAGAATAAACTTTATTAGGTTTGTGAAACGCCAACTAAATATTGTTAATATAGAGCCTTTATTAGGCAGAAGCGAAGAATTAAAAGAAAAAAATAGTGAAATATTATTTGATGGTGTGTTAAGTAGAGCTTTTGCTTCGTTGAAAGAAATGCTGCTACTTTGCAAGGATTTAATTGATGATAATGGTTTTTTTATTGCATTAAAAGGACAATTATCTGATAGTGAACTAAACGAAATTCCTGTGGAATTTGTTGTTTCTGATATAATCAAATTAAATGTACCTATATCATTAGGAAGTAGGCATGTTTTATTAGTAAATAAAAGAAAGGGATTATTGTGAGTAAGGTTATAGCTTTATCAAATCAAAAAGGTGGTGTAGGTAAAACAACTACTTGCATAAATTTAGCTGCATCTTTAGCAATACAGAGAAAAGTTCTAGTTATAGATATGGATCCTCAAGGTAATGCCACAATGGCTAGTGGTATAGACAAATATGAGTTAAAAAAAAGTGTATATGACATACTAATGAATTCAGCAGATCCTGATGATGTAATTATAAAAAGCACCACTGGTAATTATGATTTAATACCTGGTAATGCTGATCTTACTGTAGCTGAAGTTAGATTATTGGAATGTTTAGCTAGAGAATCAAGATTAAAAAATGCTGTAGATAAAATAAGAGATAGGTATGATTATATATTTATAGATTGTCCTCCAGCTTTAAATTTATTAACAGTTAATGCTCTTTGTGCTGCTGATTCTGTTTTAATTCCTATGCAATGTGAATATTTTGCGTTAGAAGGTATTGCTGATCTTATAGATACCATTCAACAAATTACAAGTAGTGTGAATGAAAAATTAAAGATTCAAGGAATTTTAAGAACAATGTTCGATAATCGAGCAAGACTTGCTAATGATGTTTCTGATCAATTAAAACACCATTTTAAAGATAAAGTATATAAGACAATTATACCTAGAAATGTCCGTTTAGCTGAGTCCCCTAGTTATGGGAAACCTATCCTTTACTATGACAAATCGTCATTGGGAGCTAGAGCTTATTTAGCTTTGGCAGGTGAAATAATACAAAAAGAAGAATTAAAGAATTAGAAAACTAAGTTAAAAAAGGATTAATATTATGTCTGGTTTAGGAAATGGTTCTGAGAATAATAAGAAGGTTAGCAATCGCTTGGATTTCTTATTAAAAGGCTCAAATAATAATACTGAAGCAGTCTGTAATAATATAAATACACAATATCTAGACGTAAAATCATTACAACGAGGTAAATTTCAACCTCGTCATGACATTGATCCAGATAGTTTAAATGGACTTGTAGAATCAATAGTTTCTCAAGGAATCATTGAACCAATTATCGTTAGAAGTATTGGTACAGATTGTTATGAAATAATAGCAGGTGAAAGACGTTGGTTAGCCGCTAAAAAAGCAAAACTCGAAAAAGTGCCATGTATTATTCGAAATATTGATGATAATGATGCAATGGTTCTAGCTTTATTAGAGAATATTCAACGTGAAGATTTGAATATCATGGAAGAAGCAGAGGCTCTATCTTCTCTGTCAAAACACCTTAATATTACACATGAAGAATTGTCCAAAAAAATTGGTAAATCTAGATCTTCTGTATCTAATACTATTAGGTTAATTGATTTAAATGAAAGTGTAAAAGAACTATTAAGAAGAAATGAATTAGAAATGGGACATGCAAGAGCACTTTTATCTTTACCTAGTGAATTACAAGCAAAAGTATCATTACTGGTTGTTCAAAAAGGATTAACAGTTCGTGATACTGAAAGTTTGGTTAGTAAAATATTAAATCCACAAAAAGTTAAAGATAAAAAAATTGATGAAGAAATAAATTCTTTCACAGAAAGCTTATCCCATATACTTAATGGTTTGGATTTTAAGTATGTAAAAAGTGGTAAAGAAAAAGGAAAAGTTATACTTTCTTACAAAAATAACGAAGAATTTTTAAAAATAAAGAAAATTTTCGGTATTTAATTTGATTTTTATTTTTTTTTGCACTAAATTGAACTTGAGATGCTAAAAAATTATTACTTCGATTGTAATTTTTAATGAAGTAGCTGGGACTTAGCACATGAAAGGTGAAAACAAGACTTTGTCTTCTAGAAAGATAGGTTTGCTCGTTATTTTTATCCAGTTTTTCATTGTAATTCTACAATCTGTTATTTGGTTTATTGGTGAAAATTACTTAGGTTGGAGTATGAAAGTTTCTGCTTCAGCAGGAATTTCAGCTTTTTGTGGTGGAATTATTTATCTAATACCTTTTTCTGTATACACAGCTTTTGCTGTTGGTAGAAATAATGCAAAAAATTTTGCGGGTTTAGTTCTAGTAGATTTCATTATAGGTTTTGTGCTTAAGTTTATTTTACTTATTGCATTATTTGTGATTGTTTTTAAGTTTATTCCAACGGTACATTATATAGTTTTTATTACATTTGCTATTCAATTTGTAACGCAATGGATAACTTTTATTTTGCTAAACAGTCGATATTGACAGGATTTTTTATGGCCATGGAAGAACAGAATATTTCTTCAACTGTTGAAAATAACAGTGGATCATCAGGTTTTGATACAAAAGAATATATTCAACACCACCTTAGGTATCTTCAAGTAGATTGGACAACTGGTGTTATCCAAAATAGTAAGAACGTTCATAATATCAATGATTACAATTTGTGTTTAAAAAGTAACTCAGAAGCTGAATGTTTAAAAACAATGAAAGCTACAGATTGTTACTTTAGTGATTTAGGTCAATCTAAGTGTGTGCCTGTTATTGAACAAGGAGTTAAAGAAAAACTAGTTGATATGAATATTATCAACTTAGATTCATCTTTTATTTCCTTCGGTTTAGGGTTCTTTATATTAGCTTGTTTTTTTATTGCAACAAAACTTTCCATGAAAAAAGGTGTACCTGGGAAATTTTTATGCACTATTGAAATGATCATTAATTTTGTAAATAGTTCTGTAGAAAGTATTTTTAGTGTAAAAAATAAATTGATAGCCCCTCTTTCTTTAACTGTATTTATTTGGGTATTTTTTATGAATCTACTTGATTTACTTCCTGTGGATTTGATTCCGAATATATCTAAATCATTAGGCATACCTTTTGTTAGAGTTGTACCATCCGCAGATGTAAATATAACAATGGCACTTTCTGTGAGTATATTTATACTGATAATTATTTATTCAATTGTTTATAAAGGTGTGTCAGGTTTTGTTAAAGATTATACGCTCCACCCTTTTAATAGTTATTTTTTTACACCTATAAACATTATTTTAGAAGGTGTATCATTACTTTCTAAACCTGTTTCTTTAGGATTACGACTTTTCGGAAATATGTATGCCGGTGAGATGGTATTTATTTTATTGACTTGCTTATTTGCAGCTACTATTGGATTTATCCCTATAGGCGGATTTTTTGGTGGTATTGCAGATATAGTTTGGGCTTTATTTCATATTTTAATTATATTTTTGCAAGCTTTTATATTTATGATTCTTACGATTGTCTATTTGGCAATGGCAAGTTCTCAAGAAGATTAATTCACTACATTTTAGGAGTATTTCATGGAAATGTTATTTGTTGCTGCGGGCTTGATGATGGGTTTAGCTGCTATAGGTGCTTCAATTGGTATCGGTATTTTAGGTGGTAAATTCCTCGAAGGTGCTGCTAGACAACCAGATTTATTGCCATTACTAAGAACACAGTTCTTTATCGTAATGGGTCTAGTTGATGCTATACCTATGATTGCAGTTGGTCTTGGTATGTACGTAATGTTTGCTGTTGCAGCATAAATTTTTATTTTTCTATAGTTAAGGAGTTGTATTGTGAGTTTCAATATGACCTTTATAATACAGATAGTTTCGTTTATTTTATTTGTCTTAATTTGTATGAAATGGGTATGGCCGCCAATTATGAAGGCTATAACTGACCGACAAAATGAAATTGCGGATAGTTTGGATGCCGTAAAAAGTGCCAAGCAAGACGTCGAACTATTGAAAGAAAATGCTTCAAAAATTATTGATGAGGCTAAATCTCAAGCTCAAGAGATTATCGATTCAGCTCAACGTAGAAAATCTCAATTAGTTGATGAAGCATCTGAGGAAGCTAAGCTTGAAAAAGAAAGAATTCTAAGATCTGCTCAAAACGAAATTGAAGCTGAACGTAACAAAACAAAAGAAGATTTACGTAAGGAAGTTTCTGCTCTAGCTATAGCTGGTGCAAGGAAGATTATTGAACAAAATGTTAATTCAAAGACAAATTCAGCTTTAGTTGATGATTTGATTAATAATCTTTAGGGAGATTTTTGATGG
The DNA here is from genome assembly GCA_964615195.1 of uncultured Enterobacterales bacterium. Lineage (GTDB taxonomy): Bacteria > Pseudomonadota > Gammaproteobacteria > Enterobacterales > Succinivibrionaceae > HGM20899. Next base: position 14,992 of record CAZTNG010000008.1, on the reverse strand, counting down.
CAGATAATATTACTATTGCAAGACCTTATGCAAAAGCTGCTTTTGATTTTGCACGTGAGAGTAAAACTGTCGAAAAGTGGAAATTATTTTTAACTGCTTTATCAGAACTTGTAAACTCCTCTAAAATTGTTTCTTTTGCTGAAGTTAATTCTAAAGAAAATACTGTTAGTTGTATTTTAAAAATTTTAGACGGATTTATTGATAATTACAGGTTAAATTTTGTAAATATTCTTGTTGAAAGCAATAGATTGTCTATATCTAAAGAGATTTTAGAGGTTTTTGAATGGTATTCAAATAAAGAAAGTAATTTTGAAAAAGCTGAAGTTATTTCCGCAACAAAGCTTAGTGATTTTGATCTTAATAAATTAAAAGTAAAATTGGAAGCTAAGCATAAATGCAGTATTACTCTAGTTAATAATATTGATCCTACCTTAATCGCCGGTTTAATAGTTAAAGTAGGTGATGAGGTTATTGATTCAAGTATTCGTAGTAGATTAGATAAATTATCTAATGCTTTACAGTCTTAAACAAGGAATTTATGTATGCAACTTGACTCTACAGAAATTGCTGATTTAATTAAACAAAGAATTTCGCAATTTGAAGTTGTAACCGAATCTCGTGATGAAGGCACTATTATTTCAGTATCAGATGGTGTTATTCGTATTCATGGCTTAAACGGTGTTATGCAGGGAGAAATGATAGAACTTCCTGGAAATAGATATGGCTTAGCCATGAATCTTGAAAGGGATTCTGTTGGTGCTATAGTTATGGGACCGTATGCTGATTTAACAGAAGGTCAAAAGGTAAAATGTACTGGTAAAATTCTCCAAGTTCCAGTTGGAGAAAGTCTTTTAGGTCGAGTGGTTGATACTTTAGGTCGTCCTATAGATGGAAAAGGTCCAATTAATAGTGATGGTTTTTCGCCTGTAGAAGTAGTAGCTCCTGGTGTTATATCTAGAAAATCAGTTTCACAACCAATTCAGACTGGTTATAAATCGGTAGATTCAATGATCCCTATTGGAAGAGGTCAAAGAGAGCTAATTATAGGTGATAGACAGGTTGGTAAAACAGCTTTGGCTATTGACGCTATTATTAATCAAAAGGCGTATGGTGTTAAGTGTATCTACGTAGCAATTGGTCAGAAGGCGTCAACAGTCGCTAATGTAGTGAGAAAACTGCAAGAGCATGATGCTTTATCAAACACTATTGTTGTTGTGGCTACAGCATCTGATACTGCTGCATTACAATATTTAGCTCCTTATTCCGGTTGTGCAATGGGTGAATATTTTAGAGATCATGGTGAAGATGCTCTTATAATTTATGATGATTTATCTAAGCATGCTGTTGCTTATCGTCAAATTTCCCTATTGCTACGTCGTCCACCTGGGAGAGAAGCTTATCCTGGTGATGTATTCTATTTACATTCTCGTTTACTTGAAAGAGCGGCTAGAGTTAATGAAGAATACGTCGAAAAGATTACAAATGGTGAAGTTAAGGGAAAGACAGGTTCTTTAACAGCGCTTCCTATTATTGAAACTCAAGCTGGAGATGTATCTGCATTTATTCCTACAAATGTTATTTCTATAACGGATGGCCAGATATTTTTAACTACTCAATCTTTTAATGCTGGTATTAGACCTGCTGTTGATCCTGGTATTTCAGTATCTCGTGTAGGTGGTGCAGCACAAACAAAGATTATAAAAAAACTTTCTGGTGGTATTAGAACAGCTTTGGCTCAGTATCGTGAATTGGCAGCTTTTTCTCAATTTTCTTCAGATTTGGATGAATCTACTAGAAAACAATTAAACCATGGAGAAAAAGTTACTGAGTTAATGAAACAAAAGCAATACGCTCCTTTAAATGTTGCTCAGCAAGCAATTTTGTTGTTAGCTGCTGAAAGAGGATTTTTGGAAGATGTTGAATTGAGTAAAATTTGCTCTTTTGAAGAATCTTTACTTTCTTTTGCTGAAAGTGAATTTAGTAGTGTAATGAAAAGTGTAATAGATAATCCAGACTATAATGACAAAATAGTTGAGGAACTTTCTTCTGTTCTAACCAAATTTAAGGAAACTCAAACTTTTTAGTGGTAAGTTTTCGTAAGGAGATGTTATGGCAGGAGCAAAAGAGATAAGGACAAAGATTGCTAGTGTTAAAAGTACGCAAAAAATAACAAGCGCAATGAAAATGGTTGCGGCTTCAAAAATGCGTAAAGCTCAAGAACGTATGGATGCTAGTCGTCCATATGCTAGAGCTATGAAAACCTTGATAGGTCATATTGCATTAGGTCATCTTGAGTATAAACATCCTTATACGAATGAGAGACCTATAAAAAATATAGGCTATATTATAGTTTCAACTGATAGAGGTCTTTGTGGTGGATTGAATATTAATCTTTTTAAAAAGGTTTTAACAAAGATTAATAATGACAAACAAAATAATATAGAAAGTAGTGTTGCTCTTTTAGGTAGTAAAGCGTGTGGTTTCTTTAGTAGAGTTGGTATTAAGACTTATGCACATGCTTCAGGAATGGGAGATAACCCTACTGTTGGTAATTTAATTGGCTCTGTTCGTTTGATGTTAAAAGCTTATGATCATGGTGAAATAGATCAATTGTGCTTAGTTTATAATAAATTTCTAAATACTATGGTTCAAACTCCTGTCATAGAACAATTGTTACCTTTGCCAGAAGCTAAGGAAACAAGTGTTAAATCTGAACATTGGGATTACATTTATGAACCTGATGCTAAGTCAATTTTAGATAAACTTTTTAGTAGATATATTGAGTCTTTGGTTTATCAAGGTGTCGTTGAAAACTTAGCATCTGAGCAAGCTGCAAGAATGGTAGCAATGAAGTCTGCAACTGATAACGCAGAAAACTTAGTTGAAGATTTGCAGTTGGTTTATAACAAGGCAAGACAAGCTGGTATAACACAGGAACTTACTGAAATTGTTTCAGGCGCGTCAGCGGTATAGTTTTTTAGGTAGAGGTACACATGAGTTCAGTAGAAAACACTGCAACAGGTGTTGTGGTGCAAGTAATCGGCGCGGTGGTGGATGTTGAGTTTCCTCATGATTGCGTTCCGAAAATATATAATGCATTAAAAGTTGTAAGTAATACTTCTATTAACGGTTTAGTTATGGAAGTTCAACAACAAATTGGTGGTGGTGTTGTTCGTTGTATAACCATGGGTACATCAGAAGGTTTAAGTCGTGGTTTAAAGGTAGTTGATACTGGAGAAGCGATAAAGGTTCCTGTTGGAAAAGAAACATTGGGTCGTATAATGAATGTTTTAGGCGATCCAGTAGATGACGCTGGTCCAATAAATGAAAAAGATCAATGGGTTATTCATCGTTCAGCTCCTTCATATGAAGAGCAGTCTAATACTACTGAGCTTTTAGAAACAGGAATTAAAGTTATAGACTTAATTTGTCCTTTTGCTAAAGGTGGTAAAGTTGGTTTATTTGGTGGTGCCGGTGTTGGTAAAACTGTAAATATGATGGAGCTTATCAATAATATTGCTAAAGCTCATGATGGTTTGTCTGTTTTTACAGGTGTTGGTGAAAGAACTAGAGAAGGTAATGACTTTTATTATGAAATGCAAGAATCCAATGTGTTGGATAAAGTTTCAATGATATATGGTCAGATGAATGAACCTCCTGGAAATAGATTAAGAGTTGCATTAACAGGTTTAACTGTTGCAGAAAAATTTAGAGATGAAGGAAAAGATGTATTATTGTTTATTGATAATATCTATCGTTATACTTTAGCTGGTACTGAAGTTTCTGCTTTACTAGGAAGAATGCCGTCTGCTGCTGGATATCAGCCAACTTTGGCAGAAGAAATGGGTGTTTTACAAGAACGTATAACTTCAACAAAGAATGGTTCAATAACTTCTGTTCAAGCAGTTTATGTTCCTGCTGATGATTTAACAGATCCAAGTCCTGCAACAACATTTGCTCACTTAGATGCAACTGTAGTACTTTCACGTCAGATTGCAGCTCTGGGTATTTATCCTGCAGTTGATCCATTAGATTCAACTTCTAGACAGTTAGATCCTTTTGTAGTTGGTAAAGAACATTACGAAACAGCTCGTGGTGTACAATCTGTCTTACAGAGATATAAAGAATTAAAGGATATAATTGCTATTTTAGGCATGGATGAATTATCTGAAAATGATAAATTAGTAGTTGCTAGAGCTAGAAAAATTGAAAGATTTTTATCTCAACCTTTTAGTGTAGCTGAAGTATTTACAGGACATCCTGGAAAATATGTACCTTTAAAAGATACCATAAAAGGTTTTAAAGGAATTATTGATGGAGATTATGATTCTATACCAGAACAAGCATTTTATATGGTTGGCTCAATTGATGAAGCTGTAGAAAAGGCTAAGTCAATGTAAAACCGTTGGAGGTTAGCTGTGGTAGATAAAAATGAAAAAAAAGCAATAATGGAAGATATGCATCTTAGAATAGTAAGTGCAGAAAAAGCAATTTTTTCAGATCGTGTTCTAGAAGTTTGTGTAAATGGTATTGAGGGTGGATTAGGTATACGACCAGGTCATAGTCCACTATTAACAACTATAGAATCAGGAAATGTTACATATGTTGGTTTAGATAAGCTAACTAAAATTGTTAATGTTAATGGTGGTGTAGTTGAGGTTCAGCCGGCTAGTGTAACAGTATTAGCTGATACTGCAATTCGAGGTGAAGATATTGAAGAATCAAAGGCTTTAGAAGCTAAAAGACAAGCAGAAGAAAAACTGTCTATGGCTACAGCTGACAAAGACTATACTGCTGCTTTATCTGAACTATCTAAGGCTTTATCACAACTTAAAGCTATAGAATTAACTCAAAAAGTTAGATTAAAATAGTTTTTAAATTAAAAAAAATAGAAGAATTTCTTTGAAATTCTTCTTTTTTTTATAAATAGGTTATATAAAAAAATAAAGTAATTTAAAATACTGTATTATTGTGTAGAGTTTATTATTGAAAGATGAAGTATATCAATAGGATTTTTAAATGACACTAGAAGTTATTATTTTGGCAGCTGGAAAAGGTTCAAGAATGCTGTCCCATATACCAAAAGTACTGCATAAAGTTGGTGGAAAGGAAATTATTAAGCATGTTATTGAAAGTGCACAAGCATTAAATCCATCAAAAATTCATATTGTATATGGCTTCGGTGGTGATCTTGTTAAAAATGAAATTGGCGGTGATTATGATTGGGTAAAACAAGAACAACTTTTGGGTACGGGTGATGCTGTGATGAAAGCATTACCTAATTGTGGTCTTGATAGTAAAATTTTAATTTTAGTATCTGATATACCTTTGATTACTTCAAATACTTTAAATAATCTAGTTTGTTCAATAGAAAATAGTGGAGTTGGTGTTTTAACATCAATTGTCAAAAATCCAAAAGGTTTGGGTAGAATAATAAGAGACCATAAAGGTGCATTACTGTCTATTGTTGAAGATAAAGATTGTTCAGATAATGAAAAATTAATCAATGAAATTAATACTGGTGTTATAGTTGCTGATAAAAAATCACTAGAATTTTTATTATCAAAAGTAACAAATAACAACGCACAAAAAGAATATTACCTAACAGATATTATTTCTTTAGCTAATAAATATAACATTCCTATTTGTACCTCTTTGGCTGATAAAGCTGAAGAATGCGAAGGTATAAATAATAAGGTACAACTTGCGAATGCTGAAAGGTATTACCAAAGGAAATTAGCTAATCAATATATGGAAGATGGATTGATTATTTTAGATCCAAATAGAATTGATTTTCGTGGAAATATAACATTTGGAAAAAATACTTCTATTGACATTAATACAATTTTTGAAGGAAATGTTGTATTAGGGAATAATGTTTCTATAGGTGCAGGTTGTGTTTTAAAAAATTGTACAATTAAAGATAATTCTATAGTTAGTCCATATACTGTAATTGAAGATTCAATTATTGGTGAAAACGCAACTATTGGTCCATTTGCTAGATTTAGACCAGGTTGTGAATTAGATAATAATGTGCACGTAGGCAACTTTGTTGAAGTTAAGAAATCAAAACTTGGAAATGGCACTAAGGCTGGTCATTTATCATATTTAGGTGATAGCGAAATTGGTGAAAATGTAAATATTGGCGCTGGTACGATAACTTGTAATTATGATGGAGCAAATAAATGGAAAACAAAAATAGGAAACAATGTTTTTGTTGGTTCTGATACTCAAATAGTCGCTCCAGTTGAAATTGATGATGGAGCAACTATAGGGGCAGGAACAACCGTAACGAAAAATGTTGCTGAAGGTTCTTTAGTTATATCTAGATCACCTATGAGAGTGATAACTAATTGGATTAGACCTAAAAAAAATAAATAAGGATTTATTATGTGTGGAATTGTTGGTGCTGTAGCACAAAGAGATGTAGCAGACATATTATTAGAAGGATTACGTCGTTTAGAATATCGTGGTTATGATTCTGCAGGTATAGCTGTTATTAACAAAGGAACACTTAATAGAGTTAGAAGTTTAGGTAAAGTAAAAGAGTTAGTTGAAAAAGTAAAGACTACTTCATTACTTGGTGGAACAGGTATTGCTCATACAAGATGGGCTACTCATGGTAAACCTTCAGTTAATAATGCTCATCCTCATTTGTCAGGACCTTTAGCTTTAGTTCATAATGGAATTATTGAAAATTATTTAGAAATAAAAAACAAATTATTGAATAGTGGTGTTACATTTGAGTCAGAAACTGATACTGAGGTTTTTGTTCATGAAATTTATAGAAATTTACAGACAGACAATAATTTGCTGAATGCTGTATTTACAACTTTAAAAGAATTACGTGGTACATATGGTGCAGTTGTTATCGATAAAAACGAGCCTGAACATTTAATTGCCGCAAGAAGTGGTAGCCCTATTGTTATAGGTATTGGTATAGGTGAAAATTTTGTTGCTTCTGATTCTTCTGCTTTGTTACCTGTGACAAGAGAGTTTATATATTTAGAAGAAGGTGATGTTGCTGATATTTATCGAAATAAAGTTATTATATATGATAAAAATAGAGAAATAGTTAAAAGAGAAATTATTGAATCTGATTTATCTATTGAAGATAATGTGAAGGGTTCTTACCGACACTTTATGTTGAAAGAGATATATGAACAAGGAATAGCAATAAGCAATACAATTGAATCTCGTATTACAAATGAGCATTTTTTGCCTGAAGCTTTTGGTGATAAAGCTCGAGAAATATTTAGAGAAGTTGAAAATATTCAGATAGTTGCTTGTGGTACTTCGTATCATGCTGGATTAATTGCTAAGCAATGGCTAGAATCAATTATAGGAATAAGTACAGAGGTTGAGATTGCTTCTGAATTTCGTTATAGAAAAAGTGTAACAAGGCCAAAATCTTTGTTTGTTACACTTTCCCAATCTGGCGAAACAGCAGATACTTTAGCAGCATTACGTTTGTCTAAAACTATTGGTTATAAAAACTCTTTAGCAATTTGTAATGTTGCAGGCTCTTCTTTAGTTAGAGAATCAGATATTGTTTTTTTAACTAGAGCAGGTAAGGAAATTGGTGTTGCTTCTACTAAAGCTTTTACAACGCAATTAGTTGCTTTGTTATTATTAGTAGGTTCAATAGGTATTTCTAAAAATATTCTAGATTCAAATAAAGAAAAAAATCTAATTCAAGCTATTTTGTCAATTCCATCTGCAATTAATGATGTTTTATTATTAGATAAAAAAATCGAGGAATTGTCTTTAGAATTTGTAAATAAGCATAATAGTTTATTTCTTGGTAGAGGAAGTTTATATCCTGTAGCTATGGAAGGTGCGTTAAAATTAAAAGAAATTAGTTATATTCATGCAGAAGCTTATGCTGCTGGTGAATTGAAACATGGTCCTTTAGCTTTAATAGATGCTGATATGCCTGTAATAGTTGTCGCTCCTAAAAATGATTTACTTGAAAAATTGAAATCAAATATTCAAGAAGTCTGTGCAAGAGGTGGAATTCTGTATGTTTTTGTTGGTGAAAATGCAGAGTTTACAACTGAAAAAAATATAAGATTAATTGATGTTCCTAATGTTAATGATTTGATTGCTCCTATTGTATACACAGTTCCACTACAGTTGCTTTCATATCATGTTGCAATTATTAAAGGTACTGATGTTGATCAACCTAGAAATTTAGCTAAATCAGTAACTGTGGAGTAATTTATGTTTACGATTGGTTGTCATTTATCTTCAGCAAATGGATATTTAGCCATGGCTAAGGATGCTGTGAGCATTAATGCAAATACTTTTCAGTTTTTTACTAGAAATCCTAGAGGCGGAGCTGCAAAGCCAATAGATGATAATGATATAAAATTGTTTTTGGAATTTGCAAAAAATAATGGAATAGATAAGATCTTGGCCCATGCTCCGTATACCTTGAATGCTTGTTCAGCAGATCCATCAATTCGAATTTTTGCAGCAAATACGATGAAGGACGACTTAAGACGAATGGAATATACTCCAGGTAATTTTTACAATTTTCATCCTGGTAGTCACGTGAAACAAGGTGTAGAAGTAGGTATTAATTTTATTACAAAGATGCTCAATGATATATTATTGGAGTCACAAACTACTGTGGTATTGTTAGAGACAATGTCTGGAAAAGGTAGTGAAATTGGTAGAAATTTTGAAGAAATAAAAGCAATTATTAATAATGTAAAACTCAATAATAAATTAGGTGTGTGTTTAGACACTTGTCATATTTGGGATGGTGGATATGATATTGACACTAATTTGGATGGAGTAATTGATGAATTTGATTCAATTATAGGCTTAGATAGATTAAAAGCTATACATTTAAATGATAGCAAAAATTTGAAAGGAAGTTCTAAGGATAGACATGAGTGCATTGGTTCTGGATATATAGGTTTAGAAGTATTAACCAAAGTTATTAACCATCCTAAATTAAAACATTTACCATTTTTTTTAGAAACACCTCAACCAGATTTAAAAGGATATGCTAGTGAAATTGCATTACTAAGAGGTTTATATAAAGAATAAAATGAAAAATTTTATAAAAGCATCATTTTTGCTAGTATTTATCTTTCTAAGTAACAATTCTTTTGCTGAGATAAAGGTATGCGCAATTACACAGTTGTATGACGCTTTGGAGCAAATAAAAGATGAATATCAAAGTAAAGGTTCAATATCTATTACCTATGCATCAGCTAGTACTTTGTATTCTTCTATTACAAATAAAGAGTTAAAGTGCGATATATATTTAGGTAATGATACTAAATTTCCTATTAAATATGTTGATGGTAATCTTGCTGATTTAAATTCGATAACTATTTTTACTAAAACGCAATTAGCTTTATGGTCGATCACAGGTATAGTGGATAAAGATTGCTCAATATTGAAATATAATACATTTTCAAGAATTGCTGTTCCCGATCCTAAAGTAAATGTTTCTGGTTTTGAAGTAATGAGAGCTTTGAATAAAATGAATATTAATAAAAAGGATATTACTAGAAAATTATTGGTCGCTAATAATGAATATTCTGCAATGAGTTTTGTTCAGAATGGGAATGCAATGTTGGGATTTGTTCCATTATCTATGTTGGTTAATAATAAATATGTTAAAGATGGCTCATATTGTGTTATTCCCAAACATTTATATGATCCTTTATATTATTATTCTGTTACATTTAAAGATGGTAAAAGAACAAATTTATTGGAAATAGAGAATTTTAGAGGCTTTTTATTACAAAACAAGGCAAAAGAAATTTTTAAGAATAATGGCTTTTATTAAATTTAATCAAAATGATTTTAATGAATATATAAAAATTTAGAGGTTTATAATGAATTTAGAAATGGATGTAGAAATAAATTGTCAGCATGGTTTGCATGTTAGACCATGTGCATCGCTAGTTAAAATTTGTTCCAGCGACCCAAGTGTTGAAGTAAAAGTAAAAAATTTGTCTGAAGATACAACATATGTAGATGGCAAGAGCATGATGCAAGTTTCATCTTTAAGAGCTGCGTATGGTCAGAAACTTCATTTTGTATTTATAGGTGATAAACCTCAAGGTTTGGCAGAAAAAGTAGCAGATTTTTTTTCAAGACTTGATTAATTGATAAAAGAGACTTTTCAGTCTCTTTTTATTTATACATCATAAATTGGAGCTATTTACTTTTCATTGCATCACTAATAATTTTTAGATTATGATTAATCAATCCAATGTATGTTGAACATTCACCACTTTTTGCTAGAGAGTCTGAGTATAGTTCTCCATTTATTATTTTGTGATTACTTTGTGACAATTGTTCGATTAATGTATTATTGGTTATATTTTCAATAAATATTGCTGAAACATTGGATTCTTTAATCAATTTATTAAAATTTGCCAAATCTTTGGCTGATGGTTCTGAATTGTTATCAATACCTAATGGTGCAAAAATGGAAATGTTATAATGTTGTGCTAAATATTGAAAAGCGTCGTGCGTTGAAATCATAACTCTATATTTTGAAGGGATGTTTTCAAAAATTTTTGTGTATGTTTCATCAATAACTTTTATTTTTTTTATGTATTGATCTCCATTTATTTTATAGAACTCGCAGTTAGTTTGATCATATACACATAGAGCTTTTGTTATATTATTTACATAAGTAATAATATTAATTGGATTTTGCCATGCGTGAGGATCTAAATGATGATGTTTTCCATTATCTTCATCGAGTTTTAGCGTGTCTATTCCATCAGCCGCTTCAACAATTTTTGTTGAGATATTTTTATTCTCTTTAAATCTTGTTAAAAAACCTTCAAACCCTAAACCATTTATTATGAACAAATTTGATTTTTCAATTTTAATAAGATCTTGCGGTTTAATATTATAACTGTGGGCATCACTTTCTGGTGGTACTATTGAATATACAATCGCCTTGTCTTGGGTTATATTTTGCGTGATATCTTGTAGGATGCTAAAGCTTGTTACTATTTGCAGTTTATCACTAGCATATCCAATAGAAGAATTTAAAATTATAATGATTGCACATATTAATTTTTTCATGTTATTTTATGCCTCTAAATGTTTGGTTTTTATAAATAGCCAGATTAATCCCTTTTGCTTACCAAATACAAATGAAAGTAAATATAAAGCACCTAAAGATAATATTATGCAGGGACTACATGGTAAATCAAAGTTAAATGAAATAATTAAGCCTAAATATACACTTATAATTGAAAATATAGTACTTATTAAACATATTTTACTTAATTTTAAGGACCAAAAACGAGCACATACTGCTGGAATTATCATTAATCCTACAGCCATAAGAGTCCCTATAGCTTGAAATCCTGCTACAAGATTCATAACAGTAATAATCATGAATAATAGATGAACAAAAGGACCTGATTTACTTACAGATGATAAGTATAATGAATCCATACTATCAATAATTAAAGGCCTTATAATTATTGATAACGTAATTAAATTTATAGAAGTGATTATTCCTAAGGAATATATAATATCATCATTGATTGCAAATACAGAGCCAAAAAGAAAATGCAATAAATCTATATTTGAACCTGATATTGATACTATTAGTACACCTAAAGCTAAGCTAACTAAATAAAAAACAGCTAAAGAACTATCCTCAGTGCTTTTACTAATTCTTGAAAAAAGAGCTGAAATAGTAATAACAAATACACCTGCTATTAATCCACCTATAGTCATTGCTGTTATAGATAATCCATAAAAAAGGAAACTTAATGCAGTTCCTGGTAATATTGCATGTGATATAGCATCACCACTTAAACTCATCTTTCTAATAGTTAGAAATACACCTGTTATAGGCGAACTTATACTTAAAATTAATAAGGCAAAAAGTGCATTTTGCATAAAATCGTAGCTAATAATTGGATTTATTAAATAATTATATATAGAATCTAACATATTTACCTACTACATATTGAAGCATGTTCGTGAGGATATGTTCTAATGTTAAAAGCTTTATTTATGTTGCTTTCGTTTAGCACTTCTTGTGTATCCCCATAATCTATGATTTCTCTAGCTATTATCAATGTTTTCTCAAAGTTTTCTTTTACATGTTGATAATTATGTAAAACAGCTAGTATTGTTTTATTTTGTTTTTTCCAATGTTTGATAATTGACAAAAGTTCAATGGTCGTCTTGTAATCTATAGCATTAAAAGGTTCATCTAATAATATAAAATTTGCATTTTGAAGAATTAATCTAGCAAATAATGCTCTTTGTATTTGACCTCCGCTTAATGCTTCTAAAGGTTCATTTTGCATTCCACAAAGACCTACCTGTATGATTGCTTTCTCTATTAAACTCTTGTCTTCGTTTGTGTACCTTTTAAACCAACCTGTTTTATGCCATAATCCTGATGCAATTAATTCGTAAGCACTTATTGGAAATGTTTTATCAATTGAAGAAATTTGTGGTAAATAAGCAATTTGATTTCGCGAAAAAGCATGGTTTATTTCACCATCCATTGGTTTTATCAAACCCATTAATCCTTTTAACAGTGTTGATTTTCCACCACCATTTGGTCCGACTATAGCAATAGAATCTCCAATATTGATCTCTGCATTAAGATGATGAACAACAGGGTGTTTATCATATCCAAGTGTTAAATTTTTGATAGTTATCATTTTATAAGACCATAAAAATTACAAGCCACATTAAGATTAGAACAATAAAAATTACTAAAAGCTTTATTGTTAATGAATATAAATAAAGTGAGTTCATAAAAATCTGATTACTAAAATAAAATTGGATTATACGCTAAATTTGTTTATTCAAAAGGAAAAATATTTTCATTATAAAATAAAAAAACCGACATTTCGGTCGGTTTTAGTTAATTAGAATAAAGAATTATTTTGCATTGTTACCATTTAGTAAAGATGAAATTAATCTTTTATTTTTATTTCCAGCACTTTCTTCTTCTTTAACTTCTGGTGTATGTGGTATTTCAATAGGCTGTTCAATTGTTTTTGGTTGAGATGCTACCTTTGAAATCATAGATGGTTGTGGTGTTTTTGGAATATCTACTGAAGGAGGTACTGCACTCAATCTTGCAAACCCATCAGCTCTTTTTACATTGTAGCCAATCTTTTTTGCTACACTAATTAATGAATCAAATGCTAAATTTTCTGTGATAAATGTAATTTGTACATCAGGATCTTCCATTCCCATTTTGCTTATTTGAAAAGCTAGAGAAAAAAGAAGTTCACTTTCGGTATTGTAATTAAGTTGCATAAATTCAATGTTTACGCTAAGTTTTGACGTTAATTGTAAAAGTTGCATTACAACATTTACTGGTAAACTTTCTTGCTGCTCAGTTACTAAAAAAATGTGGTCGTATCTATCTAAACCTTCTGTTGGTAAGCTTTGACCAGTGTAGTTAGGAAGAATTAAAATTTTGTTAGCCATTCGATGTTCTCCAATAATTTCGTCTCAAAAGACTATATATTGACATATATTAAGCTATTTTTTTATTTTTGTAAGTGATCATTATCACCTAAGAAATAACTCACATCTTAATAAATTAATATTATTAAAAAAAGCAATTTAATAATTTGTAAAATTAAATTTTTTCTTTTGTTTTAATATTTCTTACTATAGAGTAAACAAACAAAATAATACCAATACAAACAAAAGGAATACTCAAATATTGTCCTACTGTTAATAATTCAGTATTGGAAATATAGTCTGCTTGTTCAGGTTTGAAAAATTCTAATATAAATCTAATAGAGAAAACTAAAACCAAAAACATCCCTAAAGTTAATCCTATGTATTTTTTGTTAAATTTTTTGTAGATATAAATCAAAATAAACATAATTGAAAAATATGCAATTGCTTCATAAAGTTGTACAGGGTGTCTTGGAATTAAATCTATACGACTGAAAATTACTCCATAATCAGAGTTGGTTGCTTTCCCGTAAATTTCAGAGTTAAATAAATTCCCTAACCTAATAAAACCACCAGTACAAGCTGTAGGAATGCATAGTAAATCTGCTAGTTTGACAAAATTATACTTATAAAATAAACAGAATAGCCATACACTTAGTGTTAATCCAATGCCGCCACCATGACTAGCTAAACCACCTTTCCATATCATTAAAATTTGAATTGGATTTGATAGATAATATGATGGTTGATAAAAAAAACAATGACCTAATCTTGCACCTACAATTGTACCTATGAAGCAATAAATCAAAAGAGTATCTAAGTCCTTGGTGTTAAGTTTTTCTTTTTTAAAAACATTATTAACATAAAATAAACCAATCAAAAATCCTACAGAAAAAAAGATTCCATACCAATGTAAACTAAATGTTTGAATTGAAAATATGATAGGATCAACGTTCCAAGTAAAAGTCATATAAAATTCCTATTTTTTTATGAATTATAACATAAATAAATATATGGATTATTAAAAAAGAATTTGAATAGAGTATAGTTACATAATTAGAACTAAGGATGTGTTATGGTTGATATTATACAAACATTTTTTTCATATATAGGATTAACCTTTTTTGTTTGTGGTTTGATCTTTTGTTTTTTAGCAAATACATTTAGGTTTGGTGTTTTTTGCACAGTTATAGGAAATATATTTTTTTGTTCAGCTATTATATTTCCAAAACAAATTATATTTTTTATAAATGAATACAATCTAAATGAATTATTTACACTTGTAAATACAGAAATGTTAAAAGAAAAGGCAATAATTACAGGATTGATATTTATAGCTTTATCCTGGGCTTTAAGATGGATAAAGCATTTAATTGTTGATGGTTTGCTAATTTTTATATTCCCAACTTACTTTCAACCAACAATCAAAAATAAAAAAAATGGATAAAAACCCAAAATAATAGGTTATATTTTGAACTAAAGGATAATAAAAATAAAAAAATGATAAAAAAGCTTGACGGGAAATGAAAAAGGGTTAAAATGCGCACCACTT
>CAZTNG010000007.1:0-43933 GCA_964615195.1 uncultured Enterobacterales bacterium | reverse complement strand
CTTTATCGTGCACTGCTTTTTAAATTTTACCCACATATATGCACGAAGAGCCTAATAATTACAACAAATTTAACAGTCGCAACTATTATGAAACTAAAGGGTGCATAGGTATTTTTTCTTCTTTCCCTCCATTACGAAATACGTGCTCATTAATAACTGTAAGTAATGTATTAAGAATGGCTGGACCGGCTTTCCATATTTCATCCAAAAAAACTACTTGTGCTTTAGGTAAATAACCGTCAGTCAAACGAATATATTTACCATTATCTTTTAGCTCTGAAATTGAAAGTGGGCCAAAAACTTCTTCTGGTGTGGAGAATCTAGTCATGAGATATTCAAATGACTCCACTTGATTAAAAGCATGACTTAATCGTCTAGCAATTAAACTCTTAGCAATACCAGGAGGTCCTAGCATAAATACACTTTCACCCGAAAGGGCGGCTAAAAGACACATTTTTAATGCATCTTTTCTTTCATACAAACCTTGATTTAAATTATCAATAAGTAATTTAATTCGGTTTTTAATTTCGGAAGTATCCATGGCTTTGAATCCTATGGTTAATGCTATTAACCAACTAATGGTATAACATCAAGATATAAAATTACTTTTATTCTACATTTCGAAAAAAGTGTGATCAACATAAAATTATCAAGAGTGATTATTATTTGAAGAATATAAAATTTTATTTACATTATTTGTATCATAGTTATGTATAAATAAAATCGATTTTTTACTCATTGTATTTAGAAGTAGAATTGAAATATATTATTATTTTTAAATAATAAAGATTAATAAATTGATATTTTCAAGTCCTTCTTTTGGTTAAATAATAGAGTTGTATTAAATTAAAAAATAAATTTCTTTATGAGCACTGTCTGTTATTTATACAAATTTTGGAAAATTGATTACAGTTTGTGTTTGTAATATGTGAAAATATAAAAAAATAGTAAAGAAGTTAGGTTAATAAACATGTTGGAACAATCATTATTGCAACAAATAGGAATTAGACGGTTTGAATTGAGTAATCCTAATGTATTTAGTAATGTACCTAAAAGTTTAATAGCTGAAGACGTATTACGTAATTTACCTATTTTTGTGATTCGATATAATCAGGAATTAGCAAAACATTATTTATTTAACTTGTTTGGTTATTTACGTTATAAGTCATATCCTTGCTATTGGGATGGTGAAGATTTAACCAGTGATGAGGAAAAAAGAAAAATAGTTATAGGTTGTTCTTCTGATTCAGTTGACTTAACAGCATATCCTTCTGCGGTAGGGAAAGAAACTTTATGGAAACAGATATCTCCATATGTGAAAAAACTTACTTGTTTACAATTGGATGTGCAGCACAAGAATGATGTACATATTATTTTAGATTCACCGTTAGATAATCATTGGCTGTACAATTTAGCTGGATTTTTAGATTTTAACAAAATTAAATATTCTTGGTACCAGCAAGATGCTAGTAAAAAATCTGTGTTTATTGGCAAAAATAAAAGTGAATACACACAATATACAATTGAGATTGATAAAAATATTGATGAACATTTACAAAAAAAACAAGTTTTTGGTGAACTGATCAAGAATAATTATGTTGTTCAAAATATTGATGGATCTTATTCTTTAGGTTTAGCATTAAATGACTAATTTTGTTTTTCAAAAAATTGATGAATGTTCAGATGCGTTACTATTGCAGATGGAAAAAATAGAAAATTTGGCTCAGATTCATCCATGGACATCAAATGATCTATCAAAGTGTGTAGGCTCTCGTTATTACAGTGTTGGAGTTTTTCAGAATGAAACGCTTTATGGGTATGCAATTTATGATTATGTTTTAGATGAATGTACTTTGCAAAATATTTGTATTGCTCCTGTAGTACAAGGTAAGAAGTTAGGATCTGCATTATTAAAAAAGTCATTAGAAATGATTACTCAAGACTTTGGTATTAAAAATGTTTTTCTTGAAGTTAGAGTGTCAAATATAAAAGCAATAAATTTATACGTCTCTTTTGGTTTTACAGAAGATGGCTATAGAAAAGGTTATTACACTTCTGCTACAGGTGTTTGTGAAGATGCATTATTAATGAGTTTGCATTATTAGATTTGATTATGAAAATTTTTAAAATTATTATATTTTTATTTTTATTTTTACATCTTTCAGTAGAAGTAAATGCCAAAATATTACGTTATGTTGATGAAAATGGCATTGTTACATATACAGATGATGAAGAAAAAGCCAGTGCATATGACTATGATGAATATGATGATTTAGGCGAACCTAGTCCAGATAAAGTTTTTTTTAATTATGATAAAATTTCAGGTAAACTTTTTATAAATAATACATTTAATAGTGAAATAACTGTAAAAGTTCATGTTTCTTCTACTGATAATGTGGAAAGTGATGTGTTGTTTGATCATCCTTTAGAGATCCCTGCAAATACAGAATATTTGTTAGGCTATTTTAAATATTATGGAAAAGAAAAAATAGACCTTACCAAGACCTTCGATATTGGTAAATTATACAAAGGAGATACGTCAGTTTATTATACAACGACAAGTAATGATTTATTAGTTCCTTTTTTAGGTGCTTTTAAAGTAACCCAAGGATGGAATGGTAAATTTACACATAAAGGTCCAAAGAGTAAATATGCGATAGATATAGCAATGCCACAAGGTACTCCTATAATTGCAGTTAAGTCAGGTAAAATTGTTGACATGAAAATAAACTCTACAATTGGAGGTCCTGATCCTAAATATAGATCTTATGCAAATTATATTCGTATTGCTCATGATGATGGATCTATGTCTATTTATGTGCATTTAATGGGGAATTCAAATAAATTTTCAGTTGGAGATGTTGTGTTACAAGGGCAAGTCATAGCTTTGTCTGGAAACACAGGTTATTCTACAGGTCCACATTTACATTTTGCTTTACAGACAAATACTGGTGATGGTGTTTATTCTATAAAATATAAATTTTATGGAAAAGAACCTGTTATTGGAACTGTTCTGTCAAATAGTATGCACTAATTTGAATTTAGTTAATATTAATAATACCCAAATTGGTGCAATATAAACATATTTAAATATTTTAATGATTTATAGGTAAATTGCATAAAAAAGCATATTTATTGCATATTTATATTGTCTGTTTAAAGTCGATGTACACGTATATATATTATTCTTTATGTGGTATAACTATATGAAATATCAGTATTTGTTAAAAATTTACGTTTGTTTTTTAATTTAAACTTAGTGTTAAGATTTTTGATAAAGAAAGCCAAATTAAAAAAATTGTTGTATAATCACCGCACTATAATGGACATAACATACTTTTATGTTTTTTTAACTTAGGAATGTGAATAAATGCAGATAGGTATACCTAAAGAGAGCTTCGCGGGAGAAACTCGTGTTGCTGCTACACCTGCTACTGTCATCGGACTTAAGAAGCTAGGTTTTACAGTACTTGTTGAATCAGGTGCAGGTAATGGTGCTAGTTTTGATGATAGTGCGTATATAGAAGCTGGAGCTGAAATTGGCAAAGCTGCAGATATATGGGCGTGTAAGCTTATATATAAGGTTTTAGCACCAAATGATAATGAAATTAAGAGCCTTACTGAAGGAACCACTTTAGTATCCTTCTTTTGGCCTGCACAACACCCAGAGCTTATTGAGAAGCTTTCTGCAAAGAAAGTAACAGTAATGGCTATGGATATGGTGCCTCGTATTTCTCGTGCACAGGCGTTAGATGCTTTGTCATCAACAGCTAATATCAGTGGTTACAGAGCTGTAGTAGAAGCAGCTCATGAATTTGGAAGATTCTTTTGTGGACAGGTTACTGCCGCAGGAAAGGTTCCTCCAGCTAAGGTGTTAGTGATAGGTGCTGGTGTTGCTGGTTTAGCAGCTATTGGCGCAGCACATTCATTAGGCGCTATTGTTCGCGCGTTTGATACAAGATTGGAAGTTGCTGATCAAATTCAATCAATGGGTGGTGAATTCTTAAAGCTTAACTTTAAGCAAGAAGAAGGTGGTTCTTCTGACGGTTATGCTAAAACAATGAGCAAAGAATTTATCGATGCTGAAATGGCTTTATTTGCAGAGCAAGCAAAAGATGTAGATATTATTATTACTACTGCTGCAATACCTGGTAAACCTGCTCCTCGTTTAATTTCGAAAGAAATGGTTGCAAGCATGAAGTCAGGTTCTGTAATAGTTGATTTAGCATCTGCAACAGGTGGTAATTGTGAAGCTACTAAGCCTGGTGAAGTATTTACTACAGATAATGGTGTAAAAGTTATTGGTTATACCGATTTACCTTGTCGTTTACCTACTCAATCTTCGCAGTTGTATTCTACAAATCTTGTTAATCTTACAAAGCTTCTCTCTAAAGAAAAAGATGGAAACATTAAAGTAGATTTTGAAGATGTTGTATTACGTAATATGACAGTTACAATGGATGGTGAAGTAACATTCCCTCCACCAAAGATTAGCGTAAGTGCTGCTCCTCAACAGAAAGCTGCTCCTGCTCCAATAAAGAAGGAAGAAAAACCAGCAAATCCATTAGTTAAATATGTTGCTATGACATCATTAATTGTTTTAATGGCTTTGGTAGGTATTTTTGCTCCAGAATCTTTCTTGCCTCATTTTACTGTTTTTGTACTTTCATGTGTTGTTGGCTATTACGTAGTATGGAATGTATCTCATTCTTTACATACTCCATTAATGGCTGTAACTAATGCTATTTCAGGTATTATTGTAGTTGGCGCACTTGTGCAACTTTTTGGCAAAAACACAGACATTTTAATTAATGTTTTATGTTTTATTGCAGTTTTAATTGCATCCATCAATATTTTTGGTGGTTTCTCTGTAACAAAGCGTATGCTTAAAATGTTCAGAAAGGATTAGGGGATAAATTAATGACTGGTTTAATTCACGTAGCGTACATTATCTCCGCTCTGCTCTTTATATTGAGCTTAGCAGGACTATCTAAGCAAGAAACAGCAAAGCTTGGTTGTACATCTGGTATTATAGGCATGACTATTGCTTTATTAGCAACATTTATGCAAGGTGGTTCTTTAACTGCTTATATAATTATTGCTGTTGCAATGGTTATAGGTGCTGTTATAGGCTTGTATTTAGCAGCAAAAGTTGAAATGACTCAAATGCCTGAACTTGTAGCTATGTTACACAGTTTTGTAGGCTTAGCAGCTGTTTTAGTTGGTTTTAATAGCTTCCTCGAGATAAATCCTGCAGCAATTTCATCAATTACTATTCCATTAAATATTGATCCTGAGGCTGTGAAAAGCACTGTTTTAGAAGCACAAAACAAAATTGCTTCTCAAGCTCATGAACTTAGTGGCAAAGAGTTATATATACATCTAGTAGAAGTTTTCTTAGGTGTATTTATTGGTGCAGTTACATTTACTGGCTCAATTGTAGCTTATGGTAAATTAAATGGTTCTTTCAAGCTTGCAATTTTTAAATCTAAAGCTTTAGTTTTACCAATGCGTCATTGGTTAAATCTACTTGCATTGATTGTATCATTTGCATTAATGATTGTATTCATTGTTACAGCTAATGTTCAATTACAATTAATTTGTTTAATTGTAATGACTGTTATCGCATTACTATTTGGTATCCATTTGGTTGCTTCAATTGGTGGCGCTGACATGCCTGTTGTTATTTCAATGCTAAATTCATATTCAGGTTGGGCAGCTGCAGCTGCAGGCTTTATGTTGAGCAATGATTTATTAATAGTTACAGGTTCTTTAGTCGGATCTTCTGGTGCAATTCTATCTTACATTATGTGTAAGGCTATGAATCGTTCATTTATGTCTGTAATCTTAGGTGGATTTGGTAATGTTGCCCAAGTTTCATCTACAGATGAAGAACAAGGTGAACATCGTGAAATGAAGACTAATGATGTTGCTGATTTATTAAAGAATGCAAGTTCTGTAATTATCACTCCAGGCTATGGTATGGCTGTTGCTCAAGCACAGTATCCAGTAGCTGAAATGACTGCAAAGTTAAGAGCTAAGGGAATTAATGTTCGCTTTGGTATTCATCCTGTTGCTGGACGTTTACCTGGACATATGAATGTACTTTTGGCAGAAGCAAAAGTTCCTTATGATATTGTTCTAGAAATGGACGAGATTAATGATGATTTTGCTGATACTGATGTAGTATTAGTAATTGGTGCTAATGATACAGTTAATCCTGCTGCTTTAGAAAATCCAAATAGCCCTATAGCTGGTATGCCTGTTCTTGAAGTTTGGAATGCAAAGAATGTTGTTGTGTTTAAACGTTCTATGAATACTGGTTATGCAGGAGTACAGAATCCTTTATTCTTCAAGGATAATACTTTCATGTGCTTTGGTGATGCAAAGAAATCTGTTGAAGATATTGTTAAGAATCTTGACTAATTTGTAAACAGTATGAAAAAAGGGAGCGTAGCTCCCTTTTTTTTGGTAAAAATAATTTTGGCAAAACAAGAATATTTATATTACTCAGTGGTTCTTTCTGCAGAATCTTCTAATTCATCATCTTTTTTAAATGTTATTTTCATTATTGGTGATGAACCGTTTATACAATGATTTGTCATCTTCTCAATTTTTGCAATTCTATTTTGTTGGGTTGACGATATTAACACTGGGGTAACTGTAGATTTTGCCTTATTTTGTATTAAATTTAAATTCAAATCTATTAGTGTGTCTCCTGTTTTTACTGTGTCGCCTTCTTCAACAGCTCTAAAAAAACCTTCGCCTTTTAACTCAACTGTATCTATACCAACGTGTATAAAAATAATTAAATCATCAGGAATTGTTTTAACTACAATTGCATGATTTGTTTCAAATATTTCTAAAATTGTGCAGTTACAAGGAGCAACTACTTTATCCCCAGATGGTTTTATTGCAATACCTTCCCCGACAATTTTTTCTGAAAAAACAACATCAGGAACATCTTCAAGAGGTACTATTGTACCTGTGATAGGTGCATATAATATTAAATCAGCCTTTGTTTCTTCATGGCTTGATAATTTAAAGTTGAACCATCCCATAAAAACTCCATGACAATATGTGTTTAAATGATAATAACACAAAAATTAATCTTTATTTATGATTAGCTTATTATTAAGTTCTAGAATTTCTCTTTTTGTTTTAATTTCACTAATTTTATTTTGCAGATCATTATCTATTTCAATTTCTGTGCTATGCATAGAATCTAATAGTTTATTTAGATAAAAAGGTGCTACAGAAAAATCTCTTAAGCCTATACTTATAAATAGTGCTAGGTAATTTAAATTGTGCACAAGTTCTCCACATATACATACTGGGATACCTTCAATCTTAGCGTTTTTAACCGTTAGGTTGATAAGTTTAAGCACTGCAGGAGTAAGTTCGTCATTTCTGTGATTAGCAGCTTCTCTGCTACAAGCTTCAGTATATTGCGTTAAATCATTTGTTCCTATAGAGAAAAAATCCACTAATTTTGCTAAATCCCTAGACATTATTGCACCAGATGGCGTTTCAATCATTATACCTTGGGGCACATTTCCAATATTGTGGCCTGCTGTTTTTAGTTGTCGTTTTATGGTAGCTATTAAATCTGTTAATTCTTTAACTTCTTCATATTCAGCGACCATTGGAAGCATAATACTCATATTTCCAAATTCTGAAGCACGTAATAACGCTCTAAGTTGTTTTACAAGTATATTTCTTGTGTAATTACCACCTATATTATTACTAGCTACGCTGAACGCACTAGGTGTGGTCATATATAAAGGCAACTTATCAGCATTAAAATCAAATGTTCTAAATGTTACAGAATATTTAGTTGGTAAAGATTTCATGATTTGTTTATACACAATAAATTGTTCTTCTTCTGTAGGCTCTTGTGTATAATTCATAAATAGGAATTCTGTTCGAAATAAACCTATACCTGAGCTAGGGTTGTCTATAAGTCTTTGTAATTCTGCAAGTGAACCTATATTTGCTAATACTCGCATTCTTTCTCCATCTGGCGCAACTTTATATTGAGCTATCATAGGAGTTATATTGCCATTGTGAAAATTATTATTTTTTGCTTGTTTTGTGACTGTCCATATAAGTTCGTCTAACGGGTTTATATAAATTTTATTGTTAAAAGCATCGATAAGAACAGTAGTATTATTTGTTATTAACTTTGTTGCATTTCTAACATTAAATATTGCTGGTATTTTTATACTTCTAAGAACTATTGCCAAATGACTGTTTGTATTACCATCTTCTAGCAATATGCCTTTAATTTTTTCTGTATTTAGTGTCAAAAATTGAGCAGGTGTAATATTGTTACATATAAGAATACAGTCATTTTTGATTATTGGTAAAATTATCTTTTTTTTATGAAGTTCTAGAACCAAAGTTTCTGCTAAATTTCTTATTTCAAATTCATTGTGCATAACAAAAGGATCGTTCATGGAAATAAGTTTTGAAATGTAATCATGATAGCTTTGAAGAATAGACGATTCAGCGCTTAATCTGTCTACTTTAATTTTTGTAATAATCTGATCGCCAATATATGGATCTATTAGATACAATAAAGCTGTCTCTAGAAATTCTTTTGCAGCTTTAGAATCTGTGTTTTGCTCCTCATTAATGAGTAATTCTTGAGTTCTTTTACGTGCGTCTGTGTAAAGTTGTACTTCCGATTCAGCTTCTGTATCAGATATTAATTTCTGAGTTACTGTAACTGGTTCATTCTTAAAAATAACAGCTGGAGCGCAAGCTACTCCCTCAGTTATAATAAAACCTTCCCTCACAAATAAAGTCCTCTACCATAAAAGCTTCTTAAAAACGCTAATTATAGCCATATCTCAAAAAGTTTCAAAAGGTATCTATCAAAGAAATAATACAATTTATTGCATTTCGGGCATCATCACCTTTTGCAACAATAATTAATTCATTGCCAACTGTAAGATCTAGCTTTTGAAGACAAAATAAATTTTTTGCACACTCGTAATTTGAATTATTAGTAGAAATTCTAATGTCAGAAACAAATCTTTGTGCTTGCATTACTATCAAGCAAGCTTTTTTTGTTATTAAACCATTAGGAGTTTTAATTACTACTTTTGCTTTTGCTGTTTCCATATTGATACCTCTTCATTTTATTCAGTTAAGGTATCCCGTAAAATTTTTTTATTTTTTTTGGTATTTACTAGTATAACGGACTAAAATGCAGTTTAGGTAGAGAAGTTTTGTTGAAAGTGTGAGGCAATACTTATTTTGGCTTAAATTAAATATATATTTTTTAATTAGAGAATAAAACACTCCTTTCTTTTAAGTAGAATAACTTTGTTTTTATGTTTTAGTTAAGTCCCAAAAACGTTTAACACTAATCTACATGGATAACGAACAATTATAATGATTTACAAAATACTAATTTTTTTTATATCTCTATGGTGTATGACTTCTGCTAATGCTGATGTTTTACCTTCAATAAATAGTCAGAACGAAATAAAATGGCAATTATTAGAATTAGCTTCAGCTAATTTTGATAAAAGATTTGCTATTCAATTTGATAGAGTAATATCAAATATTAATAATGAAAAAATTTATGTGCAAGAATTAGGTAAAGCTTATTATTTAATAAAAAAATTTCGAACATTTTATGCTACGCTTCAGTGGCAAAACAAACAGGATTTCGATTTTATTTTCCCAATTGTCAGTATTTCTAAAAAAGATTTTGAAAATTATAATAATTTGGTTTTAAGCGGAAGGCTTTTTGAAGAATTAGTAAATTTAAGGCCTAATACGCCATATTATTTGGATTATAGACATGAAATTGAGTTCTATCTTAAAAGAGAAGATATTCAAATTGCACCATATAAATTTAAGGTAGTAAATGAAAAAAGTTCTGGGGATAATATTAATATTTTAAAAAAATTTTTGAAAGCCAAAGGTTATCTTGATAGTGGTTGCCCTATTGATGGAATTTATGATTTAGAATTATCTCAAGCAATAAAGAATTTTCAATCCGATTATGGCCTAGTTAGTGACGGTATTGTAGGTGAAAAAACATACCAACTTTTATTCATGTCTAATAACCTTAAGGTTGTAGAATTAGCTAGAAGTATTTTGAGATTAAGTGATGTAAGACTCCAAAATTTTGAAACATACATATTGGTTAATATACCTGACGCATTTTTGCATGTTTATTCTAATGGTACTAATGTTATTGATAGTAGAGTCATAGTTGGAAAGCTAGGAGCAAAAACTCCGATGCTTGATGGTGTGATTAATAATGTGGTTTTTAATCCTACTTGGACTGTTCCTTCTTCAATAAAAAAAGACTATTTGAGTAAATTAAAGAAAGATCCTTATTATCTTCAAAAAAAGGGAATTTGGATTGTGGATAAAGATAATAATGTTGTTGATCCAGGAACAATAGATATTAGCAATTTTGAAATTGGGAAATTTCATTATAGTATGAAGCAAGATTCAGGGGTGAATAATGCGCTAGGATTATATAAATTTAATTTTCCTAATTCATTGTCTATTTATTTACATTCCACTTCTCAACCACATTTATTTAAAAAGGTAAATAGAGCGTTAAGTTCTGGTTGTATTCGTGTGGAAAAATCTAGAGAGTTGGCAGAGTTCTTGTTAAAAGGGACATATTTTACGCCTAAAAACATTGGAAAAATTGTAAGCAGTGGTGAGACAAAATGGGCCAATTTACCTGTGAAAACCCCGCTATTTATAGCTTATTGGACAGCTTATATTGGCCAAAATAAAGTAGTGTATTTCAGAAACGATATTTATAATATCGATACACCAAAGCAAAAATTACCACTAGAACTTTCTAGACATTTTTAATTACTTTATTAATTGGGTTCTGTTTTTTTGTATGGTATCTTCAAATTTAGGTCGAAGACATTCAAACCATAGTGCGGTACCACCACAAACGGCTACAGGAACAATAATGAAATTAATTATAGGTACAAGCATCATAAGCCAAACTGTAAAACCAAACGTAGTACAAAGTATTTTGTTTTCACTTAATGTTTGTCTTGTATCTTTATAACTTATTTTGTTATTTTCAAATCCGTAGCTTGTGTAATCCATAGCACAACCCCATGAGCTAATAAGTGCAATAATTAAGGGACCAACTATTGGAACAAATAGAAAAATTAAATTTAATAATAATAAGGGTATTCTGTAGCAGAATTTAAGTAATTCAAGTCCAATTGTATGAGGAATGTCCTTAATTATATCTATAAAACTAGATTCTTGTGAAGGTTTACCAGACAAAATTTCTTCCGTTTTTTCTGCTAAAATGGAATACAATGGAGAACCAATGAGAAGTGTTATTGATGAAAAACTATAGAGTATTACAATACAAATTATTAACCATAAGATAGCACTAATAATCCATTTTAAGAAACTTAGCCATTGCGGTAGTAATTGATTTGATAAATAATCGCTTAAATCATATGCTCCTGAGAATGCAAAATACATTGCAATTGTAGTAACTAATATATTTATGATTATTGGTAGCAGTACAAATTTTCGTAGACTACTATTCATGCAAAGTGAAAAACCTTTAACAAAATATTTGATGCCAATAATAGATTTCTGATTTTTAGTCATAACTAAGCCTTATGTTTTAGTCTAATTTCTCAAATTATTTGTAATATTCTAGCAAAATTAGAAATTGATAGTAACTTAAAACAATAAAAAGTAACCTCGTAAATTTTTGTGGCTATAATGATACTATTGGAATATTGATATTGCACAATTTTTTTAAGTTAAAAAATTTCTTTGTTTTCTCAAAATTAAATGAATGATATATAATGTGATGAAAATAGGTGTGTATACCTTTAGAATAAATCAAGTGCTATAGGATTTTTTTGAAAATGCTTCAACTTTTAGTGTGTGTTATTGGTTTTATTGCGATTGTTGGTTTTGTATTTCATGGATTCTGGTGTGGAAGACAAGAACGTTCACCTTTAATTAGGGATGAGCAAATTGAAGATAATGCTAATTCCATGCATCCTACTACTAACAATGGAACATCAAATCAAAAAATAACAATTGTTGATAATGATTTTGCGGATGAAGATACATCAAATAGTATAAACGGGAATAAAGATACAATGTACATTAATTCAGAAGAAGTTAAGGATGATGATTCTAGTCATGATGAGACTGCTGTAGAGGTAAAAGAAAATATTCAACGTAAGTCTTTTTGGCAATCTGTTAAAAACTTTTTTGGTGGAAATGCAAACACTCAAGAAACGTCCGATATTAAAGATCCAGAAAATAATTACAAAATTAGAATAACTGCTCAAGATGGAGAGTTATTTAGCGCAAAGAATATTGTTCAACTTTGTCAGAAATATAAATTAATATTTGGGAAACATGATATTTATTATCATTATAAAGATGATAAAGAAATATTTAGATTATGTGGAGGTGAAAAACCATTTGTTTTTGAGCCTTCATCTGTGGAAAATCTATCTTTTAGCTCTATTATATTAATTATGGTTTTACCAGATCGTGGTGAAGCAGAAGATAATTATTTGTTAATGGCTCAGTTTTCATATTTATTAGCTAAAAATTTAAATGGTTCAATGACAGATGCACATAAAGAAGTTTTGGATCAAGATAAGATTGAGTCTATAAAGCAAGTTTTGAAAAATTACGATAGTCTATCATGATTATGTAAAGTAGATTAAATCAATTAAAATTTATATAGAGCTCTATTTAGAGCTCTTTTTGTTAGCAGAGTTAATTATGAATATAGAAGATGCACAAAAGAAAATAGACGATATATCAAAGCTGTTACATAAATATTCGTATGAATACTACACTTTAGATGAACCTTCTGTTCCTGATTCTGAATATGATCGTTTGTTTAATGAATTAAAAGATCTTGAAAATTTATATCCTTCATTAAAAAGTCCTACATCTCCAACTCAAAAGGTAGGTGGAGATATATTAGAATCACTTGCTCCAGTTACACATAGAACACCAATGCTTTCTTTAGATAATGTATTTGATGACCAACAGCTTAGCTCTTTTGTTAATCGCGTTTCAGTATCTTTGTCAATTAATGAACAATTAATAGAGTTTTGTGCAGAGCCAAAATTAGATGGTCTTGCTGTTAGCATAATATATGAGAAAGGTAAATTGGTTCAGGCGGCAACAAGGGGTAATGGTAAAGTTGGTGAGATGGTAACATCTCAAGTAAAAACTATTGCTAACGTGCCATTAGAATTGCAAGGTAATACTATTCCAGATTTTCTTGAAGTTCGTGGTGAAGTATATATGCCTCATAAAGATTTTTATGCTTTAAATGAATTAGCAATGAATTCTCATTCTAGTAAAAATAAAGTTTTTGCAAACCCAAGAAATGCAGCTGCTGGAAGTTTAAGGCAAAAAGATCCTAAAGAAACTGCTAAAAGAGGATTAACATTTAATTGTTATTTCGTGCCTGAGTGTATAGGTGTTGATTTGCCTAATAAGCATTCCGAAAGATTAAAATTGGTTGCATCTTGGGGAATCCCTGTAAACTCTGAAATTAAAGTTGGATACGGTTTGACTTTCTTACAAAATTTTCATGATGATATCTTAAGAAGAAGATCAAGTTTGTTATACGATATTGATGGGGTAGTTTATAAAGTTAATTCAATTGATCAACAAAATATTTTAGGATACATTTCTAGAGCTCCAAGGTTTTCAATTGCACATAAATTCCCCGCTCAAGAAGAAATTACACAATTACTTGATGTTGATTTTCAAGTAGGTCGAACAGGAGCTATTACACCTGTAGCTAGATTAGATCCTGTACACATTTCTGGTGTTATAGTTAGTAATGCGACGTTACACAATTCTGATGAAATAGATAGGTTGGATATAAAGATTGGAGATTATGTTTCTGTTAGACGTGCAGGTGATGTTATTCCGCAAATTGTATCTGTAATTAAAGATCGGAGAAATGGAACAGAGCGGTCAATATTATTTCCTAAAGTATGTCCAATATGTGGCGGTAATCTTGAAAGTTTGCCTGAAGAAACAGTAATTCGCTGTACTGGTGGTTTATCATGCCGTGCTCAATTAAAAGAAAGTTTAAGTCATTATGTTTCTAGAGATGCAATGGATATTAGAGGCCTAGGTGATAGCTATATTGATGCATTGATTAGATCTGGGCTAGTAAAAAGCATAAATGACTTGTATCATTTAGATACTGAACAGTTAGCTTCGGTGAAATTGAATATTAGTGATGATAATGAAATGATGGATAATCATTTATTTTTGGAAGATGAGTTTAATTTACCAAAAAAGAAAGTAAGAACTATTGGAAGTGTAATTGCAAAAAAAATAATAAAAATGAGAGATGAAGGCAAAAATAAGCCATTAAATAAGTTTATATATGCATTGGGTATTAGAGAGGTCGGTACTTCTACAGCTCTTTCTTTGGCCAATCATTATGAAACAATAAATGATTTAATGAATGCTTCCATAGAACAATTATTATCAATACCTGATATTGGTGTTGTGAGTGCAGAACATATCTTTAATTTCTTTAGAGATACTCATAATATAAATGTTTTAAATGAGTTGCTGTCAAGTGTTGAACAAGGTGGAATAGGTATTGTTCCTGAATCTATAGTTGTATCTGACAATTATATTAAAGAGATTTCAGGTAATCCTTTTTATGGTAAAACTGTAGTCTTAACAGGTAGTTTATCTATAAGCAGAAATGAATTAAAAGAAAAGTTACAAAAGCTAGGTGCTACGGTTAGTGGCTCGGTTTCAAAGAAAACAAATATTGTAATTGCAGGTATAGAAGCAGGAACCAAATTAGAGAAAGCTAGGGAATTAAATATACAAATAATAGATGAAGATGAACTCATGGGTTTATTAAAACAATAATAATTGTCTAAATTAGGAGCTTTGCTCCTAATTTAACATTTAAAAATTTAAATCAATTAGACTTAGCTAGATTTTTGTTTGATACTACGTTGAGAGTGTAATATTGCGGTAGATCATAATTATTGATTGGAATCAATACAAATGGAGTTTTTGATGTTCTTACTTTAGTGTTTTTGAAACCCGGATTTAATTTTAGAAGTCTCTCAGCAGGAACACCTGTTTTTGCAGATATTTCGTTTAGGTTTTGTCCTTTCAAAGCTATTTTCTTAAATACAGGTTTATAAGGCATGTTAGGAAATTTTAAATCATTTTGCTCTGCGTTTCTTAGCATGTATGTGTAGGCATAAAGTTTTTCTACATAATCAATTCCGGAGCGAGGTATTTTTAAATTCCATAGATCTGTTGGTAAACCCTTGGCTTTGTTTCGTTTAATAGCATTTAAAACAGTTCCTTCTCCAACATTATATGCGGCGATGGCTAAATCCCAATCATTGAACATTGAGTATAAATAACTAAAATAATTTAATGCTGCGTACGTAGAAGCTAGGGGATCGGATCTGAGATCGTAATTCGTATCTGAATGTAATTTAAATCTTCTAGCTGTACCTTTTGTAAACTGCCACATCCCTTTTGCTCCTGCATAAGAAACAGCATGGGGATTAAAATTGCTTTCAATAATAGGTATAATAGCCAACTCTAAAGGCATGTCACGAATTTTTAATTCATTAATTATATGATAAAGGAATAAATGTCCGTTAGATAGTTGCTGAGTTAGAAGTTTCTTGTGTTTTTTTATATAATCAACTGCTTTAAGATTTACAGTATGCTTGGGAGGCTTAAAATTCATTTCATATACAGCATGTTCCCATAAAGACATTGATTTATCATTATCTGCTAATATGTCGTTTTTGAAAGTTACATTATAACTTGATATTAATTTATCAGCATAAGTGTTAATTATTTTATGTTCAGAGTCAGATGGATTTTTAGACAAATCAATATTAGAAGAATTCGTATTATTAACTGCAAGATTCGAGCATGCAGACAAAATTAAAGTACATAGTAAAAATAAGACGCTTGAAAATTTACGTTTAATTTGCATTGTATCCAATGTCTTCAAGTAGCAACGAATTTGTAGCTGCTTGCTTCGCGAGCTTGTCACATCGTTCATTTTCAGCATGTCCATCGTGTCCTTTTACCCAAATCCAATTCATTTTATGATTTAAAGAAACTTCGTATAACTCTTTCCAAAGATCTATATTTTTTATCTGTTTTTTTATAGCTGTTTGCCAATTATCTTTTTTCCAATTAAAAAGCCATTTCGTAAAGCCATCAATGACGTATTTACTATCTGTTGTTATTATAATGTTACATGGCTCTTTGAGTTTCTTTATTGATTCAATTACACCACGTAATTCCATTCTATTATTAGTAGTGGTTTTATATCCTTTACTTAACTCTAACTCATGGTCCATATAACGTAATATTGCACCAAATCCACCAGGTCCAGGATTACCAAGGCTTGAGCCATCTGAGAAAATATAAACCTGTTTCATAACTAAACCGAAAGCAAGATAATTCAATCATTCTAGCATTTTTTACTAATTTGATCAAATTTATAATAAATATATATGTATTTATCATATTGTATATATAGTATTTATTATTTATTAAAAATATATGATATGCTATATAAGTGGTAATGTGATAAAAATTAGTAATATTGAACGGTAATGATGATATCTGTTCTTTTTTAAGTGTATAATAAAATTTAAAAGGAATTATTTATGTCACAAATATATACTGAAAAATCTGAAAGAAAAATTGTATTAGATACTGAAACAACAGGTAAAAACGATGATGGAACTCCAGGCGCACATAGAATAATTGAAATAGGTTGTGTTGAAATTATAGGCAGAAAGCCGACAGGACGTATACAACAAATCTATATAAATCCTGAGCGTTTGGTTGATGAAGAAGCTTATAATGTTCATCATATTTCAGATGAATTTCTTTCGGATAAACCTAAGTTTTCTCAAATATTTGATGAGTTTTTTGATTTTATTAATGGCGCAGAATTAGTCATTCATAATGCAAGGTTTGACGTTGGTTTTTTGAACAATGAATTTGTTCTTTCTGGTAAAAAAGTCAGAGTAGAAGATATTTGTGAAATTACAGATACTTTAGAGATAGCTAAAAAGTTATTCCCTGGTCAAAAAATAAATTTGAATGCACTTTGTTCAAAGCTCAATGTTGATAATTCTTCTAGAACATCTCATGGTGCACTGTTAGATGCTGAAATATTATCTGAAGTATATTTAGCTATGACTGGTGGCCAATCAACGTTAAATCTTGATTCATCAGACGTAAAAATAGATAAGGAAGCTAGTTTTTCAAGAACAGATTTGATAGGTGAAAGCAAACTTAGAGTGATAAAACCTAATAATATTGAATTGGGTGATCATTGCAATTTTCTAATATCTCTTTCTAATAAAACAGACAAAATATTGTTCGGCGATGAATTTTATGTTGAGAAAAAAGAAGGAATGAAGAAAATATCTAGTGAGCAGTTAAATGATAAAATCCAAAAATTTTTAACTACTGAACAATATACTGAATATAAAAAAGCACTAGAATTAAGAGCTCAAGATAAAAAGAAAAGGGATTTGTCTGGAATTGTGGATTACAAAGAAGGAAATTTATATGAACTTAAATAGTATTAAAACCGACCTTGAAGAGGCGGAGTTTGTTTTAAAAAATTTTTTATCAGATGATAAAAACATTCAATCTATATATTCTGCAGCAAAAATCATGAGTGATTCACTAAAAAATGATTGTAAAATTATTTCAGCAGGAAATGGTGGCAGTCATTGCGATGCGATGCATTTTGCAGAAGAATTGACTGGAAGATACAGAAATAATAGGCCTGCTTATGGAGCAATTGCAATTTCAGATCCTAGTCATTTATCTTGTGTTTCTAACGATTATGGTTATGAATTCGTATTTTCAAGATACATTGAGGGAGTTGGCCGAAAAGGTGATGTTTTTTTGGGTATATCAACAAGTGGAAACTCAAAAAATATAATAAACGCTGTTAATACAGCAAAAGCTAAAGGTATGAAAACTATAGTTTTAACTGGGAAAAATGGTGGGGATTTAGCAGGCTTAGCAGATCAAGAAATTAGAGTTTCTCATTTTGGTTATGCTGATAGAATTCAAGAAATTCATATAAAGGTAATACATATACTAATACGCGCTATTGAAGAATTCATGAATGAATAGAAAATCTATGTTATGAATGTGACGCTTTGTATAATTAAGTTATTACTCTCCAATAAGTTGAAATAATCAATTATATAATTTATTAACGTTATGATAAAAAGAAACCCTAGTAGGTTTGGACCGACTAGGGTTTTTGTATAAATGCATTATACTAATAAGCTACTGAAGCCTATTGAATTTCTACTTGTTCTTCATTTTCAGTAGCTGTTTCTATTGAACCGATGATCCAAGCATGTTCACCGCTAGCTTTAAGTGTTTCAACAGCTTTACTAGCTTCTGCTTTATCTAAGGCAACAATCATTCCTACACCACAGTTAAATGTTCTATACATTTCGTGTGTATCTACATTACCATTATTTTGCAACCACTGGAAAACTTCAGGCCATTGCCAACTACTGCTTTGACAAACAGCTTTTGTATTTTTTGGTAATACTCTAGGAATATTTTCCCAAAATCCGCCACCTGTAATATGTGCTAAAGCATGAATTTTACAAGTTTTCATTAAATTTAGAATTGGTTTAACGTATATTCTTGTTGGAGTTAATAGTGCGTCGATTAATGCTCTGCCATCACTTAATTTTGTTTGAGGATCAGCTTTTGACACTTCAAGAATTTTTCTTACAAGAGAATATCCATTAGAATGAGGTCCTGACGAAGCAATAGCAACGATTGCGTCACCTTCTTTTACCTTTGAGCCATCAATGATTTGGTCTTCTTCTACAACGCCTACGGCAAATCCTGCCAAATCGTAGTCATCTCCACTGTACATTCCTGGCATTTCTGCAGTTTCGCCGCCAATTAATGCGCAACCAGACATTTCACAACCTTGACCTATTCCTGTTACAACTTTGGTAGCATCGTTTACATTAAGTTTGCCTGTTGCATAGTAATCTAGGAAGAAAAGTGGTTCTGCACCTTGAACAATTAAATCGTTCACACTCATAGCCACTAAGTCGATACCTACAGTATCATGTTTTTTGAAATCTATTGCTAGACGAAGTTTAGTACCAACACCATCAGTACCTGAAACGAGAATTGGCTTTTTATAATTGGAAGGTATTCTGCAGAGCGCACCAAATCCGCCCAATCCACCCATAACTTCTTTACGAGTTGTTTTTTTTACAACGCCTTTGATGTTGTCAACAAGGGCATTACCAGCGTCGATATCTACACCAGCATCTTTATAGCTTAATTTCTGCTTATCCATTGTAGGATTAACCTTATGTAAGAGAGATAAAAATAACTATATTCTATCAAATTTTTTTATTCTATTCATTCTTTTTTTGTAAACTAAGTCTTATAAAAATGTGTGTTTTTATTTTGAAAAAAAATTTGATACAAATGTGTGATATATAGTTTTCATATTTACTAAATAATGTGTTAAATTGCTTTGTGGTATTGTTATGTAATATTTTGCTTTAAGTACTATTCAGTTGGGGATGAAGATGAGATTATTTTGTAAGTTATTATGTGTATGCTTCATATTATTTGTTTCACAGCCAACAAATTTATTAGCAGAAGATCAAGTATATGTAGACAATCAATCAATTCAAGAATCAATCAGTAATACTGAAAACGTTTATAAATATACAGTTAAATTTAATGGTGATTTTGATGAATCAAATGAACTAGCATTTGATGCCTTAATTAAGGATTTAAGCAAAGGTAGTATGAATCCATCGGAATTAGCTGTTAATATTGGAGATCTTATTGAGAGTGAGCAAATTAATGAGGATTCCTTAGATGTTATTTTTAATTCTGCAGCAGTAAATAATTTAATTTCTAAAGGTTCTATTACTGTTTGGAATGGATTAGTAGATCCTGTAATTGTTTGGTTAGTTAAAGGTGTCGCTGATGAAGATAGCAAAATAAAGAATGCTACTATAATTTCATCTAGCATGGTTGATGGTTTTTCTCAAAAACTTTTGTTAATTGGCAAAGAAAATAACATTTCAATTATTTATCCTATGATGGATTTAGATGATATTCAAAATGTTACCGTTTCTGATGTGTTATCTAGTTCGATAGATAAAGTGCTTGCTGCATCATCAAAGTATACTTCTGGTTTAATTTTGAATGCATATTTAGAAGAATCTGACAATAATTTTAATAAATTAACATATAAAATAATAAATATAGCTAATTCTTCAGAATTGTTTAGCGATACAATTGAAGGAAGTGAAGATGACATTATATCTAAGTTGTATTTAACTATTAAAATGAATATGAGTGAAAAATTAAATTTGTCAGAGTCTGTTGACGCTGCAATTATTAGTGGATTTTCTGATATAACTAATCTTAAACTAGGTGAATATAAGGATAATCACGTAAGGATTTTAGTAAGAAATACAGAAAATTTTAAACAAATGGTTGATGTTAAGAATAACTTATTGAAATGTGGATTTACTCATGCTGATATAGTTGATGTGAAAGGTGGTGATGCTATTTATGATTTGCAGTTTGATAAAGGTATTCAGTACAAATTAATGATTGAAATGTATGAGAAATTAAAATTTAACAATGATTTTGTATATACAGTAAACAATACAAAAGATGTATCATCTAAAAATTCAGAAGATATAATTAAAAGTAATGAAACAGATGTAGATATTCAATATAATACAGATGTAAGTGTTACCAAAGATCAAAACAATACAACTGATAATAGTACATATCCTGATCCTAATAAAAAATTAAGGACCGGTGGTGGGGTTATAGAATAAAGAGGCTCATTTGAAAGATTATAACAATGAAAGTCAAATACCTCTTCCAATTTATCTAAATGCTGAAGAGGAACAAAGTATGGCAACCTTTATGGTTGCTGACAGCAATAGTAAAGCATTTAATTGTCTAAATAGTTTACTTGAGGATGGTGTTTTAAACAAGGGAACTTTCCTTTACATGTACGGAGAAACTGGGTGTGGTAAATCTCACCTACTTAAATCTACGTATAAAAAAGCCATAGACCTGAAATTGGATTCCATTATACTTAATTTGAGTGAATGGCTTGAATTTGATCCAGCCTCATTACTCTCTGGAATAGTGGAAAATTATGATGTTATTTGCTTAGATAATATTGATTCAGTAGCGGGTAATAACGATTGGGAATCTGAACTTTTTGCTCTTTTTAATAGATGGTTAACAAAAGAAAGTGGTTTGTTACTAGTAACATCAAAATTTTCACAAACTTTATCAAAGTTTTCAAAACAAGAATTTGTAACCCGTTTGCAAAGTGGAATTACTTTGCATATCAATACTGCTACTAATGAGTTAATGCAAGAAATATTGGTTTCTCGTGAGAAGATGAGAGGTGGCATTTTGACTTATGAACTTGCAAAGACTATAGTAGATAAGTTAAAAAGCTTACCTGTTTGTTTGGATGCTTTAAAGCAAATTGATGAATTAGCTTTGGAACATAAGAAACCATTAAATAAAACAATGGTTATGACAGTATTAAGAAAAAGAAATAATTAAACTAATATCTCTTATGACGTTTGATATATGGCAAAATGATGCTTTATCAATATATGTTATTCGCAAAAATTTTTGAGTATGTTTGAATGATGTCTATACTGTACTATCTTCAAACAAGCATGCAGTTATCAACTAGTGGCTAAATAACAAACTTAATGTAAATAAATGCATGCAGTGAATAGTAATATTTTAGACTTCTTTTGTCGGCCAAAGTTTAAATAAAGTCTTAATAAATGTTGCCAAAGGTATTGCTAATATTACTCCCCAAATACCCCAAATAGCACCAAAAATTATAATTGCAACTAATATAGAGAAAGGATCAATATTAAGAGTCTCTGAAAAGAGCATCGGTGTTAAGGCATAGCCATCAAGAATTTGAATAATTAAATATATACCAATTAACCATGCAAAATCAGAACTAAAACCAAATTGTAAGATTCCTATAAAGATAACAGGAATAGAAATAATAATAGCACCAACGTATGGAATTAAAACGCTTAATCCTACTCCTATGCCAAGAAGTAAAGCATAGTTAATACCTAAAAACCAAAAAGATAATCCATTAACGAATGCTATAATTAGTACATGAATGCATTTGCCATTTAAATATTGAGAAATTTGTTTATTCATTTCTACCCAAAAATTAGTAACATCATTATGGTTTGATAAATATTTTTTGGAAAGATTTAGCAGTTTCTCTTTATCTTTTAGCATGTAAAATGAAAAAATTGGAACAATAATCATATACATTAACAATGATATTGTATCCATAATAAAAGGAGCTAATTGTGTTGTTAGAATAGGTGATATACCTTGCTTAATTTGTAATTTTAAGTAGCTAACTAATTCATGAAGCTGTTCTTGGGATATTAAGTTTTGATAGCTTTCTGGTAGTTTTTGTTTTAAGTCATTAATTTTTGTTATTATCCAAGATACAGAAGAGTCCGTTTCCACTTTATCTTTATTATTTTGGATATTTAACTTATTTGCAATGCTTGTTGGTACTGATTCTGTATTTTCTTGAGTATCGTTGTTAACAGAATTAATAGTT
The DNA here is from genome assembly GCA_964615195.1 of uncultured Enterobacterales bacterium. GTDB lineage: Bacteria > Pseudomonadota > Gammaproteobacteria > Enterobacterales > Succinivibrionaceae > HGM20899. Next base: position 21,207 of record CAZTNG010000007.1, on the reverse strand, counting down.
GTTGAATTGCTATTAGAAGAAATATCTTTTAATTTTAAATCTTCTAGATTTGTATTTTCAATTTGATGATTGTTATTAATAATTTGGCTAATATTTTGAGTAAATTTAGATAATTGGTTTACTGCTGGTGGAATAATTGTAATAAAGAGAATACACACAAGCACAACATATGAAAGCATAATTAAAATAGTTGCATTTAATCTACTAGCACCATGCCTGATTAGTAAAGACACAGGTCTTTCTAACATGAAAGCTAATACAAGAGCCGCAATTAATGGTCCACATATATTACTAAAATAATATACTATTATATAGATAGTAATGAATTGCAAAAGCAAAATTGCAGCTTGTGGACTTGATAAATTTTTGGTGTACCAAGATTTTAAAAATTCATACATTTTTGTTTAATTTTCCGAGGAATAGATATTAAGTAAATGTTAGCACAGCGTAGTATTAATTTGTAGCATTGGTTGTAAAACATTTATATATATTGTTATTTATATTTTTAATATTATGATGTAAAAATTGATGTGGTAATAATGAAAAATTGAATTTTTTTTACAAATATGTGTCAAAGTACTTGTTTACTAAGAGAGAAATTGATATGTCAATTATAGTCAAAAGATATTTGCCAATTATTTTTTGTTATATGTATATTTTTTTAGCTAATGCTATTGCGGTGGAAACTTTGGATTTTGGCACAGCTGGTGTTAGGGCTCTATCTATAGAAAAAGAAAAAGAATTAGGTAGTTATTTTATGACAATAGCAAGGTCTCAATTAGGAATTATTTATGATCCTGTTTTACAAGAATATGTAACTAATCTTGCAAGTAGATTGGTCTCTCAAGCTGAAAATGTTAAATTTCCATTTGAAGTTATACTTGTAGACGATAACACAATTAATGCAGCTGCTTTTTTTGGTGGCAAATTAATGTTGCATAGTGGGTTATTTATCGCTACAGATGCAGAAAGTGAATTGGCCTCAGTTATGGCTCACGAAATTACCCATGTTACACAAAGACATTTGGCTAGAAGTCTTGAAGAACAAATGGATGCTAGTACCATTGGAATGGTAGGAATTTTAGGTAGTTTGATTTTATCTATTATAAACCCAGCTATAGGGATGGCTGGTATTACAGCTTCACTTGGAGGTGTACAACAAAGTGCAATAAACTATACTCGTTCTAATGAATTTGAAGCAGATAGAATTGGTATAGACCTTCTTTATAATTCTGGTTTTAATCCTAATGCTATGGCATCTATGATGAGAAAACTTCAATCAAGAGGTGAATCTATTAACCCCGCATTTGAAATGTTGTTGACTCATCCATTATCTGAAAAGAGAGTTGCAGAGGCTGAAAATAGAGCTAGATTATTCGAAACAAAACAATATTATGAAAGTATAGATTATAAATTTGCTAAAAGCAGAATTGAAGCTCGCTATAGCAATCTAGATAATTCATATAATATTTCAGCTGCAAACCTTAGATTACAAAAAAATAAGAACGATTATGGAGCTTTGTATTTGTTATGCTTGGCATCCTTAAAACAAGGTAATTTGCAAGTAGCAGAAGAATCTTTAAATAAAATACCTCAAAAATATTCTAGAAACTTATTTGTTATTGATGCTTATACGGATTTGTATATTGCGGAAAAAAAATATGATAAGGCAATAGAACTACTTGAGAACTTGAATAAAGTTATGCCAAATAATGATGTAATTATTATTAATCTTGCAAATGTATACTATGAAAAAGGTAAATATGCAAAAGCTGAAAGATTATTAAAGCATATTTCAAGGAATCACATTTCTGTTGTAGCAGATGAACTGTTAATGAATGTGTTTAGAAAACAGAAGAATACATGTGAAATGTATCAATTGAATACTAACATTTTTGAATATAAAGGTTTATGGGATCAAGCCTTAAATAATGCTAATCAAGCAACCAAAATTTGTTCTGAGAAGAATACAATACTTAAATTAAGAGCGCAAATGTCAAGAATTGTAGAATCTAGAGAATTTTATAAACAGTTAGTTAGTAACTTTTAGATATTACAGAGTTAATGCTAAAATTAACTCTGTAAAAAGATTAATAAAGGAGAGTGTATAATTTGCGTCTATATGTAGGTTGTACAGGATCTCCATTAAGTGTGGCAATAATATCTAAATACGTTTTTTTTAGGTTTCCACAATTTAGATCTTTCTCCAAATATACATACAGCAGATCTAGTGCTTTTACAGCTTCTCCTTCTTGACTTAAGGATGTGGCAAGTTTTTCAACATTATCATAGTCATTAGGATTTGTAGCTAATCGCTCTTTCATAATTTCTATTTCAGGGTTTTTGTCATTTTGCTCAGCAAGTGTTAGAGCAGAAAATAAATCTTTGTATGTACTTGTTTGTTGATTAGCAGGATCTACACTTATTAATAATTCATGAGCTCTTTTGGTTTTATGATCTTTTAATGCAATATCAATGAGAGAAAATTTTATATTGATGTCACTTTGATTAATTGTAAAAGCTTCTTCCATCTTCAAATATGCTTCATGAACTTTACCATTTTGTAAAAGATTTGATGCTTCAGAAATTAATATTTGATCTTTTGATGGAATATATTCAGAGATTATTTTTGTTGCAGTGTCGGCTGAAATACGATCAGATGTTATTATATTTATAGGTCTTCCGCCATTAAAAACGCAAATTGCAGGAAGTGCTGAAATTTGTAATTGATAACAGATACTTTGAATAATTGGATCTGATGCATCAGCTTTTGCAAGTGTGATATATAAGTCATATTCTTTAGCTGCTTGCTCTAAAGCTGAAGTTGTAGCTATGTTATTTGAATTGGGATCAAATAGGTAAAGAAGTACCGTTTTGTCCATTGAACCTTGTATTACACTTTCTTGAATATTTTCTTTATTTACATCAATAATCATTATTATTTTTCCTTAAATTTATTTAATAATTTCATGGCTTTAATTAGTGTAGCCATATTTGTTTGGTTAGTTTCTGTTTTATCATCGCTATATATGTTGGCATTACCATGTTTGTCAAATATTGTTGTTTGATTTACATCTATAATATGAATTTCATCTTCGCTGCCACTAAGAATCCATGGCCTATTATAAATTTCACGAAGATTAATTCCTGTTGAATAACTTTCAACAGCATTTTGAATGCCTAAAATTTCTTTAGATATCGTAGGTGCAATATCCTGTGAACTTGATAATGCTAAAATTTTGGAAGGAAGAATGGCGTCAGGCCAACTTATAATTAAAGGAACATGATTATTTTCTCGATCAAATCTATCACTAGCTATATTATTAGGGAAAGAAAAACCTTTTGCAGACGTTATTATTACAACCGTATTGTCTAAAAATTTTTTTTCTTTAAGTTCTTCTAGAAGTGAACCTATTTTAGAATCTAATGAATAAATACAATTAAAGTATCTGTTCATTAGTTTTTCTGTATCTATATTAAATACACTGTTTTGTAAATCTTCTAGAGTTAATTGTGGTTCAAATTTTTTGTGTTGAATATGATCTTGCCTAAGATTTTCAATATTATTTAAACTTATTAGAGTCATCTGAGGTCTGTCAGACCAATTTTCAATCCAATGTGTTGCCGCGTTAAGAGTGTCTACATCTGTAGAAAATGCTTTTATTTGATTTTTGCGTATTCCATTAATCAGAGTTTCGTCTTGCACTTTTTTACTAGAAATTCCACTTACAAAGGCTTTTATTTTATAATCTTGATGAAGCATTTCTGTGATAAATACAGGTGCATATCTTTCTGATTGCATTAAACTTTGGTATTGTCCAGGAATGCCAAAAGCTAATTCAAAATTTGTTATGTTGGAATCAGAAGAACCCAAAAAATTATTCATGTACATGTCATGATCTATAGAAAAATTTGTAAGGTGTGGCATGTATGTAGTATTTACATATTTTTGATTAATACCATTAAGCATAATAACAATTAAGTTGAATGGTTTTTCTTTAGGTATAACTTTTATTGATTCAAGTGGGTAGCGAATTTTTTGCGAAAAATTTTCTTCATCTAATTTTGACGCTTGTTCTTCGTCCTTTTTATCAATAATCCAACCATGTTCTGCTAAAAAAGTGTTTGCTGTCATTGGATAATAAGCAGGAAATATTGATTTCTGAATAGTTATTGGTGTGTACCTGTATGCATTTGCCCAAATATTCAAAAAGTGGGTAGAAAAAAAAGATACAAGAAAAATTGCAGAAACTATATAGGTAACACCTTGATGATTTCTTAAATAAATATGTTTCCAAGCTAAATGGGAGAAAAAAATCTCGATGCCAACCAACGTAGGAACAGCTATATATAAAAAATTGAAATTCAGTCCTGTTGAAAAACCTTCTTGCTCAAAAAAAAGATCTAACACAGACGTATTGAGATGAATTTTAATTGCTTGATAAAGTTTAACATCAATTAAAAGTATAGAAAACAATAAAATTGAGAGAATTATGGATATAAATCTATAATTTTTAAGGGAACCTATAAATGCTAAAGGGAAAAAAATTATCAAATAAAATATAAAAACAAGACAACTGAAATGTCCAAGCCAACTAATAACTAAATATGTAACACCTAAACCTGTAGAAGGCTTTGAAGCATCGAAAAGGTAGCAACAACCAATAGCAAGAGCTAAAAAAATGTTTAAAAATAAGAACCAATGTCCCCAACTAATTGATCTAGATACTTCATCCTTGTAGGTAAAGTAATTTTGCAATTTAAAACTGTTCATATATCCTCTAACAGACATCGCTCTTGTATACTACTTTCAAAGTATTATAAGATATTTTAGTAGATATTTCATTAGAACAATTTATACAAAATTGTCAATACATAGTGTTGATAATAAAAGTCTGCTTTTAGATGTTAAATCTTAAGTAAGAATTGAAAATTTTTCTGTTTTAGATTTTTTTGATAAAAATTAGGACTTTCAAAAGTGTTGTAATGTAAATAAATTTTAGTATAGAATGCGCTCCGCGTTTAGCCTTAAGGGGTTTTCGTTTTATTGTATAATTCTGAAAACAGTTTCAAATAGTAAGTTAGGTATTATTAAACGGTAAAGTATTGTAAAAACGCGACACATGTTAAAAATTTTAATTTTTTTAATATGCATAGTGTGCCGTATAGACTACTATAAGTATGTTTTCAAATAAACACACGACAGAAGTGTTTATTGAACCATAATGTATGATTAGCAAGGATATAGACTAATGAAAAAGACAATTTTAGCAACAGTTGTTGGTTTGGCAGCTTTTGGTTTATCTCAGGTAGCTACTGCAGCTATTGAAGAAGGTCAGTTAACAATTTGGGTTAATGGTGATAAATCTTATGATGGTATTGCAAAGGTTGGTAAGAAGTTTGAGCAAGCTACTGGTGTTAAGGTAACTGTAGCTCATCCTGATCAGGTTGAAGTTAAGTTTCAGCAGACTGCAGCAACTGGTAATGGCCCTGATGTGTTTATGTGGGCACATGACCGTTTCGGCGAATGGGTGAAGGCAGGTCTTTTAACTCCTATTGAACCTACTAAGGCAGTTAAAGATGCTTTCCAAGATATAGCTTGGTCTGCAATGGAAGTTGATGGTAAGTACTATGGTTATCCTGTATCAATTGAAGCTGTAGCTTTAATTTGTAACAAGAAGATTGTTAAAGATGCACCAAAGACTTTTGAAGAATTAATTCCTTTAGATGACAAGTTAAAGGCTGAAGGCAAGCGTGCTATCATGTGGGATTATAACAATCCATTCTTCACATATCCTTTAATTTCTGCTAACGGCGGTTATGCATTCAAGAAAGTTGACGGCGGTTATGACGTTAAAGATTCTGGCGTAAACAACGAAGGCGCAAAGATGGGTGTGAAGTTCCTTGTTGATTTAGTTCAAAGCAAGCACATCGAAAAGGGCGTAGATTACGGTGTTATGGAATCAAACTTCTCTCAGGATAAGGTTGCATGTATTATCAATGGACCTTGGTCATGGAATCAGTATGATACTAAGAACATGGATATCTCTGTTAATGCATTACCTTCCTTAAATGGCAAGCCAGCTCGTCCATTTGTTGGTGTTCAGGGTATGACAATCAATGCTGCTTCTCCTAATAAAGATCTTGCAAAGGAATTCCTTGAAAAGTATTTATTAACTAACGAAGGTTTAGCTGAGATGAATGCTGATAAGCCTCTTGGTGCTGCAGCTCTTAAGTCATACGAAAGTGTTCTTGAAAAAGATGCTAAGTCTGGTGACAGAGTTAAGATTACAACTCTCAATGCTCAGAATGGTGATCCAATGCCAAGCGTACCAGAAATGAATCGCTTCTGGTCTTCATTCCAAACTGCTTTGAAGAATGCAACTACTACTCGTCAGACTCTTGAAGATGCATTAAGCACTGCAGAACGTCGTATTGAACAGTAATAGTTAATTGTTTAAGTTTCCCCATAAAGATTATGGGGGAACTTGAATATTAAGGTTTTCTTAGAAATAAAAGCTTTAATATGCGAGTATTAAAGTTTTTATTTGTAATAAAACTTTGACGTTTTGTTACAAAATTACAAGCTAAATTATATGATAGGATTTTTAGGGTTATAGCATGGAATCTATTCAAAATAGAGGTAAAACCTCTGGCGGTGGTACTGCCAAAGGTACACTAGGCTCACAATTGGGCAAAGTGTTTATAATGTTGGTAATACTAATACTAGGTGCGTGGTGGGTAGTAAATATGGCCTTAGATGGTCAATTTGCTTTTGCAATACTATTTACCTTAGTAATTGGTGCAGGTTTAGCAGCATTTTGGTTTAAGGGATTATATCCACATCGCTACATCTTCCCAGGTGTTGCAGGTATGGTTATTTTTATAATTTTCCCTCTTGTCTATACAATATACATTTCTTTTACGAATTATTCGGCGAAGAATTTGTTTACTTTGGAAAGATCCGAAACATATCATCTTACCAAAACATACCGTGTTGAAGGCGGTGATTACAAGTTTGATCTTGTTAGTCGTGGTAATGAAACTTATTCAATAGTTTTAAAATCAGGCGGTGTAGAGCAACCTGATGGAACTGTTTCTCCAGTTGTTATTTATGCATCAGATCCAACAAAGATGTATAACAGAGACGAGATGAAGAATAATTTAGCTAATGAAACAGCAGCTAAAAAGAAAAGTTTCTATCTTCATAAGGTTGACACTGTTATTGGTGAGTCATGTGGAATTAAGTGTAAGATTCAGTTCAGAGATTATTTAAAACTTGCTAAGGTACGTTTAGATAACCTTGAACTTTCAATGGTAGACTTAAATAATTATAGTGCTGTAAAGAAAAAATTTAAGCATGTTACTCAGAAAGTACTAGGTAACGGTACTACAATTTCAGGAGAGCATTTGCTTCTTGATAATGAGAGTAATAAGATTTTTGCTCCAGATATGGAGACTGGTTACTATAGATACGTAAATGACACCACTGGTGAATTTGAAGGTGAAGACTATACTCCAGGCTTTAGAGTTGGTGTTGGTTTTTATCATTTCAAGCGAATTGTTTCTGATCCTAATATTTCTGAGCCTTTTGTTAAGATATTTGTTTGGACAGTATGCTTTGCAGCGGGTACAGTGTTCATCACATTGGCTATAGGTATGATTTTAGCTTGCTTAGCTCAATGGGAATTCTTAAGAGCGCGTGGTTTTTACCGTGTAATGTTAATTTTACCTTATGCAGTTCCATCATTTATTTCTATATTGGTGTTCAAAGGTTTATTTAATGAAAACTTCGGTGAAATTAATAGAATTTTGAGTTTCTTCTTAGGTATTAAGCCAGAATGGTATAATGATGCGTCACTTGCAAGAGCAATGTTATTAATTGTAAATGCATGGCTTGGCTATCCATATATGATGATTTTGTGTATGGGTTTATTAAAGTCAATTCCTGATGATTTATATGAAGCGTCAGCTATGGACGGTGCAAATCCTATTCAAAATTTTGCTAGGATTACACTACCATTATTAATGAAACCTTTAACTCCATTACTTATCGCTTCATTTGCGTTTAATTTTAACAATTTCGTTTTGATTATGCTTTTAACTAATGGTGGTCCTGACTTTATACCAGAAGCAGGAAGTACGACAGCTACAATGGCTGGTAGTACCGATTTACTTGTGTCGTATACTTATCGTTTAGCTTTTGAAGGCGGCGCTGGTGGTAATGACTACGGTTTGGCATCTGCAATTGCTACGGCTATATTTATTTTAGTTGGTGCATTGTCTGTAATTAACTTAAAGCTTTCAAAAATGTCAGCTAAGGATTAATAATAATGGCTATAGTACAACCAAAATCGATTAAATATCGTATTCTACTAACACACGTTGTTATGTGGCTGTTTATTCTCTCTATTATGTTCCCATTGTTCATGGTAATAATGATTTCTTTCAGAGAGGGTAATTTTGCAACTAATGTTTCAGATTCTATTTGGGGTTTATTTTTCCCACCTTTAGATTCATTAACATTTGACCATTGGAAACTTGCATTGGGTATGTCTTATATAGACGGAAATGGCAAGGAAATTTTGCCTCCATTCCCAGTTTTAAAATGGTTGTGGAATTCAATCTATATTTCAGTGGTAACATCTGGTTTTATTGTGTTGCTTTCAACTACAAGTGCATACGCTTTTGCGCGTTTGAATTTTGCAGGTAAAAATTTCATTTTAAACTGTATGTTGATTTTCCAAATGTTCCCAGCAGTGCTTGCCTTAGTTGCAATTTATGCATTGTTTGATAACATTGGACATTACATTCCATTTTTAGGTTTAGATACTCATGGCGGTTTGATACTTTCCTATATGGGAGGTATTGCGTTACATGTTTGGACTATAAAAGGCTATTTTGAAACTATTGATTCTTCACTTGAAGAAGCTGCTGCAATTGATGGTGCAACACCTTGGCAGGCGTTCAGATTGGTTCTTTTACCTTTGTCAGTTCCTATTTTGGCGGTTGTGTTTATTCTTTCATTTATCGGTACTATAACAGAAGTTCCTGTAGCAAGTATTTTGTTAAATGATGTTGATAACTATACCTTAGCTGTTGGTTCTCAGCAGTACCTAGCTTCACAAAATAAATTGTGGGGTGACTTTGCGGCAGCAGCAGTAATGTCAGGTTTACCAATTACCATCGTGTTCTTGTTGGCGCAACGTTGGTTAGTTGGTGGCTTAACAGCTGGTGGTGTAAAGGGTTAGTAGTAACATAGGTGTGGATTAGCGTGTCCACACCATATTAAATAATTTTTAAATTTATTGCGGAGCTATAAATGGCTGAAGTAACTTTAACAAACGTATTGAAGAATTATAATAGAGCTATTCTTAAAGATACATTACGTAACATTAATCTTGATATTAAAGATGGCGAGTTCATTGTTTTCGTTGGTCCGTCAGGATGTGGTAAGTCTACTCTTTTACGTATGATTGCTGGTCTTGAAGATATCACTGAAGGTGAATTGAAGATTGGTGGCAAATACATGAATGATGTTCCACCTGTTGATCGTGGCGTTGGTATGGTGTTCCAATCATATGCTCTTTACCCACATATGAATGTGCGTGAAAACATGGCTTTTGGTTTAAAGCTTAAGAAGTTTGACAAGGAAACTATCGAAAAGAGAGTTAATAAAGCGTCTCAGACTTTAGGCTTAGAAGCACTAATGGATCGTAAACCTAAGGCTTTATCTGGTGGTCAGCGTCAGCGTGTTGCAATCGGTCGTTCAATCGTTCAGCAACCTGATGTTTTCCTTTTCGACGAACCTTTATCAAATCTTGATGCTGCACTTCGTGTTAAGATGCGTATTGAAATTGCAAAACTTCATAAAGAGTTAAATTCAACAATAATTTATGTAACACATGATCAGGTTGAAGCTATGACTTTAGCTGATCGTATTGTTGTATTAAGTCCTTTAAAAGATTCAGCAGAAACAAATCTTGAACAGTTTGGTTCTCCATTAGAACTTTATCATAATCCTCAGAATAAGTTCGTAGCTGGTTTTATTGGTTCTCCTAAGATGAATTTCTTAAAGGGTCAATTGATTGAAATTAGCGAAGAACGCTGCCGTGTAAAGCTTAATACAGGTGATGTAATCACTGCTTGTGTTGATGCTAGACGTGCTAGTGTTGGTGATAAAGTTGAATTAGGTATTCGTCCAGAGCATTTAGTTCCTGTTGATCATCCAGATGCACAAAGTCGTTTATCAGGCATTGTTCAAGTTGCTGAACACCTAGGTGCTGAAAGTTTTGTTTATATGGATGTCGACGGTGAAGACTTTACAGTTAAAGCTGCTTCAGAAATACCTGTAGATACAAGTGATTCTTTAGAAGTTGGTATTCCAGCTCAAGCATGTTACTTGTTTGATCAACAGGAAAAGGCATTCAAGAGAACTGCTAAGTATAACCGTACTTAATATCAATTAGCTTGTAATTAAAAGCGACGTTTAAAACGTCGCTTTTTTATTATTCTAGAGAAAGAATATTTTGGAATTTTCTTGATTTTATAAATAATTTGATTGAATGGTTTTATTAATATTAAGAATTTCGAGCAATAAGAAATAAATATTTATATTTAATCTATAACATACTGTGATTATGTACCACGTATTCAATAAAAAAAGAAAACCAGCTCCCAAAGGGGAACTGGTGTTATCAATAGTTAATAACCATAGGACTAATGAACTGATACTATTATACAAAAAATGTGAGCAATGTCAATATTTAAATTAAAACTTATGTGAAAAAGAAATGTTTTTCACATTTCTAGAAAAAATAGATTCTTTTAATTTTTTTAAAATCCTTGCTTAATTAATTGTTAATACATAAGATCTACATTGTGAGGTTGATATGCAGAAGTCAGATTTTAAATTTAATTTACCAGAGGAGCTTATAGCAAAGTTTCCTGCTGAAGAAAGAACACATAGCCGTTTACTTTGCTTAAATGGCGATAATGGAGAGCTTAATGAAGGTCATTTCTATGATGTTTTAGATTTAATAAATGAGGGTGATCTATTAGTTTTTAATAATACTAGAGTTATACCAGCTCGATTATATGGTCACAAGGAGACTGGTGGAAATTTTGAATTATTGATTGAAAGAATTTTAGGTGAAAAAACTGCATTGGTGCATTTAAAATCTTCAAAATCTCCTAAAGTTGGTGCAAAGCTTTTTTTTGATCATGGTTTTGAGGCAATAATGGTTGCTCGCCATGATTCTTTGTTTGAACTTGAATTCTGTGGAGATAAGTGTTTAATTGATATTTTAAATGATGTTGGACATATACCTTTGCCACCTTACATTAATAGACCTGATTTGGATACCGATAAAGAACGTTATCAAACTGTTTATTCTAAGATACCTGGAGCAGTTGCAGCACCTACTGCAGGTTTGCATTTTGATAATGATTTGATTGAGAAATTGAAAGCTAAAGGTGTGCAAATTGCTTTTGTTACTCTACATGTTGGAGCAGGTACATTTCAACCTGTAAAAGAGAGTGATATAACCAAGCATCATATGCACTCTGAATTTGCTGTTGTATCTCAAGATGTTGTGGATAAGATTTTATCAACCAGAAAAAATGGTAAGAGAGTGATAGCTGTAGGTACAACATCTGTTAGATCACTTGAAAGCGCGGCATTAGCTGTAGAAGGTACTGGTAAGATAATTGATAAATATGCATCTGATACATCTATTTTTATATATCCTGGTTATAGTTACCATGTAATTGATGCATTAATTACAAATTTTCATTTGCCAGAATCAACATTGATTATGCTTGTGAGTGCGTTTGCCGGATATAAACATACTATGGATGCGTATAATTACGCTGTCAAAAATAAGTTTAGATTTTTTAGCTACGGTGATGCTATGTTTATTACAAAAAATTCACACCCTGAAACGTCTAAAGATATAGATTCTATTGGAGAGTAATTTTGGAATTTAAAATAAATGCCATCGATGGTAAAGCAAGGTTAGGTGAAATTAAATTTGACAGAGGTGTGGTGAGAACTCCTGCATTTATGCCTGTTGGTACTTATGGTACAGTAAAAGGTTTAACTCCTGAAGAAGTTAATGAAATCGGTGCAGATATTCTTTTGGGTAATACTTTCCATTTGTGGTTACGTCCAGGTTGTGAAGTAATGCGTAAGCATGGTGATTTACATGATTTTATGCATTGGAACAAACCTATTTTGACAGATTCTGGTGGCTTTCAAGTATTCAGTTTGGGAGCTCTTAGAAAGATTAAAGAAGAAGGGTGTTATTTTCAGAATCCAATTAATGGAGATAAAATTTTCCTATCCCCTGAAGTTTCTATGCAAGTTCAACACGCTTTAGGTTCTGACATAGTTATGATTTTTGATGAATGTACTCCATTTCCTGCAACTCATGAAGTAGCACAAAAATCAATGGAATTAAGTTTGAGGTGGGCTAAAAGATCTAGAGAAGAATTTAATAGATTAAAAAATCCAAATAATCTATTTGGTATAATTCAAGGTAGCGTTTACGAAGATCTTAGAGATATTTCATTAGAAAATTTATTAAAAATTGGTTTTGATGGATATGCTATAGGCGGTTTAGCTGTAGGAGAAGGTAAAGATGATATGCATAGAATTTTGAATTATCTTGTACCAAAAATGCCTAATGATAAGCCAAGGTATCTAATGGGAGTTGGTAAACCTCAGGATATTTTAGATGGTGTTTTACGTGGAGTAGACATGTTTGACTGTGTTATGCCTACAAGAAATGCAAGAAATGCTCATTTATTTACTTCTTCAGGGGTTGTGAAAATAAGAAATTCAAAGTATAAGGATGATATATCACCTTTGGATAGTGATTGTGATTGTTATACATGTAAACATTATACTAAGAGTTATTTACATCATCTTGATAAATGTGGTGAAATGCTTGGTGCAAGGTTAAATACAATACATAATTTAAGATTTTATCAAAAATTAATGCAAAAAATACGTGATAACATTCAGGCTGGTACACTAGAAAAATTTGCTGAGGAATTTTTTAAAATTTATCCTTTATGATTTTAGTAGTTGATAATTATGATTCCTTTACGTTTAATTTAATTCAATGTTTGGGCATATTAGGAATTGACTATTGTTTGTATAAAAACGACGAGCTTGATTTAGATAGTACTGAACTTATGGATGCTGATGGTATTCTTATATCTCCAGGTCCTGGTTCTCCAAAAGATGCAGGATGTTGCATCAATTTGGTAAAGCGTTTTTATAAAAAAATACCAATCTTAGGAATTTGTTTAGGTCATCAAATTATAGCTGAGGCATTAGGCGGTCATGTAGCAATGGCTCCTTCTCCTATGCATGGTAAGATTAGTACTATAGTTCATTCAAATGTGGGTATTTGTAAAGGAATACCTAAATGTTTTAATGTAACAAGATATCATTCTTTAGTTGTGGATGTTTTACCTCCGGAGTTTATTGAAGTAGCTAAAACAATAAATGATGATGTTTTGATGATTATGATGCATAAATATCTTCCCATATACGGAATTCAATTTCATCCTGAAGCTGTTATGACAGAGTATGGATTGGAATTGATTAATAATTTTTGTCAAATTACATTGGATTATAAATGCAAAAGAGTGTAATTAAGAAATTATCTATAATTTGTGATGAGACTAGTGTTTTATCTGCTATCGAAAATCTGCCTAATTTTACAATTTTTGAATCTCAAGAGAATACTGTTAATAAATTGAACAGATATTCTATTTATTTATGGGATAGTATTTTATCCATTGAAGTAAATGAATTTGGTGCATATGTAAGAGAAGGAACTACTGTTACAGATATTGAAGATCCTCTAATCAAAATGGAAGATATTTGTACAAAATATAGATATACTGGAACATTAAATATTGATTGTTGTAGTGATGTATCGGTACCTTTCATGGGAGGTTTTGCTGGTTTTATATCATATGATTACCATCCTTTCTTGGAAAAAAACATTATTTCACATAATGTAAGTGCAAATTATAGTAATACACATATTCCTCTTTTGTGTTTTCATTTTTATGAAAATTCATTAATTTTTGATAAGTTTGAAAAATGTTGGTATTTAACATCAATTGTAAGTTTTGACAATTTAAAAGAAAAGGAAATATGTCTTCAGAGTTTATTGAACTCAACAATCAATAACAAATTAAATGCTTCATATAATTGTGCTAGTGAAATTGAAATGATATCCTCAGTTACCAAAAAGGAATATTTATCTCATTTACAAATTGTTCACAATAATATAAAACAAGGTACAGTTTACCAAATAAATTATACCCAGCGATTTGTTGCAGAAAACAAAAAAACACCTAACCAAATTTATAATTATTTGGCAAAGCATAATCCTGCGCCGTTTTCTGCATATATTAAAAGTAAAGATTACACAATTGTTAGTTCATCTCCTGAGCGTTTTTTAAAAGTAAGTAATAGAATTATAACTACCCGCCCAATTAAAGGGACAATAAAAAAGACTAAAGATCCAAAGTTAAATTTAGAGCTAAAAGATCAATTATTTCATAGTACTAAAGATAGAGCTGAACTACTAATGATTGTAGATTTAGAGAGAAATGATTTTGGAAAAATTTGTAAATTTGGTTCAATTACTGTTCCGCAGTTATTTTGTATTGAAGAATATCCAACTTTGTATCATTTGGTTTCAGAAGTGCAAGGAGAGTTAAGGGATGATGTAAAATTTAGCAATATTATTAAATCAACGTTTCCAGGTGGTTCAATTACTGGTGCTCCAAAAATAGCTGCCATGCAATGTATTTCTGATTTAGAAAAAGTCCCTAGAGAATTGTATACAGGTACTATTGGATATTTAGATGTTAATGGTGACTTAGATCTTAATATAGTGATTAGAACAATCATATGTGTGGGCAATAAAGCATTTTTTAGCAGTGGAGGTGGTATTACATGGGATTCAGATCAAGAATATGAATATTCAGAGTCGTTATTAAAAATAAAAGCTTTAAAGGAGGCTTTATGTTTCGCTTAAATGATGGTGAATATATAGAAGAACCTCTAGCTGATAGTTCTGCTTTTTGTCATGGTATTGGTGTTTATGAGACGATAAAACTAGTATTTGACGAGGATGAGTGTTTTATCCGTGCAGAATATTTAGTTGATCATTATAGACGTTTACAACATGGTATAGAATATCTAGGTCTTAAGACTAACCTAACTTTTCATATGATAGAGCAAGCGATAAGTAGTATTGTTGTAAAATATAAACCAAAATTTGGTGCTGTAAAGATTATAGTTGCCGCCACAAAATATCCTAATTGTGAAATTTACATGAGTTATGAACCTCGAGTTTATGTACAAAGCAAATATGATGATGGTTTTAAATTAAAAATCAGTAAGATTAAAAGAAATCAAACGAGTCTAGTTTGTCAAATTAAGAGTATATCTAATCTTGAAAATATGTTGGAACTGTATAGCGCTCGTGATCAAGGATATGATGAAGTATTGTATTTAAATACTGATGGATATATTGCTGAGGGCTCTATTTCTAATGTGTTTTGGCAATCTGGAAGAATTATTTATACTCCTAGTTTAGAGTGCGGAATTTTGCCAGGAATTATGCGTCATCAAGTAATTGAGAGGTATAGAGCTAGAGGCTATATTATTAGAGAAGGGATGTTTGAGCTTAATGATATATATTGTAGTGACAGAATTTTTTTAACTAATTCATTATTAGGTGAAATAACGGCGTATTTAGGAACTTAGTATTATTTTAATAACCTCAAATATTTGTGCGAAATACTCTTAATTTCGTTATAATGCCCAAAGTATAAAATTTGTTACTGAGGTTATATAAATGAATTTTTTCCCAACAGCACATGCTGAAGAATCTTTGAATGTTCAACAGACTGCAGATCAAGGTAATTATACAATGTTAATTATCATGGCTGTGGCATTTGTTTTATTTTATGTTTTTGTTTTAAGACCACAGAATAAGAAGCGCAAAGAAGCTCAGAATGCACTTTCTAAAATTACAGTTGGTGATGAAGTAGTGACAAATGGTGGTATTATTGGTCGTATTGTTAAGGAAAGTGAAGATAAGAGCACTTTATCAGTACAAATCAATGAAAATAACATTATTATGATCAAAAGAGCTTACGTTGTGTCTGCACTACCTAAGGGTACTTTGGAACAATATCAAGTATCTCCAAAAAAATAAATTAATGTTAATTAGATAAATTATAAGAAAATATTAACAGCACAGTTAACTGTGCTGTATTTTGGTTGTAAGGAGTACGTTTTGATAAACAAATACCCACTATGGAAAAACCTACTTATATTAGTAATTTTGATTATTGGTGGAATATATGCTTTACCAAATCTTTTTGGTGAAGATCCAGCAATTCAAATTACTGGTGCTAGAGGTGTTGCTCTTGAAGCAAAGGATATAGAAAAAATATCTAACATTATAAATGCAGATTGTTCATCATGTAAAATTGAAATAAATAATGGGCAAGCGCTAGTTCGTTTTGAAAGAAGTCAAAATGAATTGCGTTTAAAAATGCGTGATACTTTAATTAAAGATTTAGGTGATAATTATGTAGTTGCGTTAAATTTAGCAGCTGCAACACCAAGTTGGCTTCGTGCAATAGGTGCAAAACCATTAAAATTAGGTTTGGATTTAAGTGGTGGTTTACACTTCTTAATGGAAGTCGATATGGATGAAGCTATGAAGAAAATAGTGAACCAAACAGTTCAAGATTTTCGTACTGAACTTCGCCAAGAAAAAATAAGGCTTTCAGGAGCTAAAGCTAAAGATGATGTTATTGTAGTTAGTTTTAGAGATTCTGCAATTAGAACAAAAGCTTTAGACCTTCTTAAGGATAAGCATTCTGACATAACTTTTAAAGAAGATGATTTGGCTGATGGTAGCTTTGTTATTACAGCTACAATGAAGCCAGAAAAACTTAAAGAAATCAAAACATATGCTGTTGAGCAAAACATTAACATTATTAGAAATCGTGTGAATGAACTTGGTGTAGCAGAGCCATTAGTTCAGAGACAAGGTGCAGATCGTATAGTTGTTGAACTTCCTGGTATCGAAGATTCTGCAAGGGCAAAAGAGATTTTAGGTGCAACAGCAACATTAGAATTTAGACAAGTTGATCAAACTGCAGACATCGCCAGTGCAGCCCAGGGTTCAATTTCTGCTAATGATGAAGTTATAGAAGACAAAAATGGTATGCCTATAGTTTTAACTAAGAATGTTATTCTTACTGGCGATCATATTGTCGATGCAAAAAGTGGAATGGATGAAAATGGTCGACCTGAAGTAAATATAAGTTTGGATTCTAAGGGTGGTTCTATTATGTCGGACTTTACCCGTGATCATATAGGTGAACCTATGGCAACAAACTTTATTGAATATAAGGTTGTTGCAGATCCTGTAGCTGAAAAACTTGCTACTGAAAAAGGTGAATCATATAAACCTAAGTTTAAAAAAGTTGAACAAGTAATAAATGTTGCAACAATTCAGTCTCGATTAGGTAATAAGTTCCGTATTACAGGATTGGATAGTCAATCTGAAGCGCATAATTTAGCTTTGTTGCTTAGAGCAGGTGCACTTATAGCTCCAATTCAAATTGTAGAAGAACGAAATATTGGACCAAGCTTGGGTCAGCAAAATATTGAAAGTGGTATTAATGCTATGTTATATGGCATGATTGGCTTGTCAATTTTTATGATTTTCTATTACAAAGCTTTTGGCATGGTTGCGAATATTTGTTTATTCTTGAATTTCTTACTTCTTGTTGGTGTAATGTCAATGATACCTGGAGCTACAATGACGCTTCCTGGTATAGCTGGTATTGTATTGACAATAGGTATGGCAGTTGATGCTAATGTTTTGATATATGAACGAATTCGTGAAGAATTGGATAATGGTAGAGGCGTGCAACAAGCAATTAATTTAGGTTATGAACGCGCGTTTGCCACAATTGCAGATTCTAATATAACATCTTTCTTTGTAGCCTTGATTTTGTTTATGGTAGGTACTGGTGCAGTTAAAGGTTTCGCCTTAGTATTAATGGTTGGTTTAGCTTGCTCAATGTTTACATCTGTAACAGCTTGTCGTGCGATTGTTAACCTAATTTGGGGTGGCCGCACAGTTAAGAATCTTTGGATTTAAGGAGGTTTACTTTGATTAGGTTCATTAAAAAAGGTACAGTTATTCCATTTATGAAAATTGCTCATTTGGTGGAATTAGTATGTATTATTGCCGTTGTTAGTTGTATAGGCCTTTTATGTACAAGAGGTTTAAATTGGGGCTTAGATTTTACAGGTGGTGTTGTAATTGAAGTTCAATATCCATCTGATGCAAAATTATCGGATATTAGAGAAGCGTTAAAACAAAATGGCGTTAATAGTGCAACTGTACAAAATTTTGGATCTGCTAGAGATGTATCGATTCGTTTGCAGCCAAAAGAAGGTGACAAGCAGGAAGTAATTACTGCCAAGGTTATGAAAGCAACAAAATCTGTTGATAATAATGTTGTTCTTACAAGATCTGAATTCGTTGGACCTGCTGTAGGTGAAGAACTTGTTGTAAGTGGAATTGTAGCTATAGTTGTGTCTTTAGCAGTATTATTGATATATATTGCAGCTAGATTTGAATGGAGAATGGCTACAGGTGCAGTAATTTCATTAGCTTACGACGTTATAATTGTTTTGGGTATTTTTTCTTTGTTGAGAATAGAATATGATTTAACTGTTTTGGCGTCAGTTCTTACTGTTTTGGGTTATTCGTTGAATGACAAGATTGTAGTATTTGATAGAATTAGAGAAAATGCTAGACGTTTACATAAAATGCCTATGGTAGATTTGTTTAATTTATCTTTAACTGAAACGTTAGGTAGAACTATTATTACATCTGGAACCACATTAATTACAGTTACTATGTTGCTTGTATTTGGTGGGGAAATGATCTATGGTTTTTCACTTGCTTTATTCATAGGTATAGTATTTGGTACAATATCATCAATATATGTAGCATCAACTTGGCCGTTAATTCTAAAGATTCAAAGGGAAAATCTTTTACCAATGGAAATAAAGAAAGGCAATGATGAGTTGTCAGAAGTAGAGTAATTTTCATTTTTCTTAAAGGCCCAAATTAATTTTGGGCTTTTTTGTAATTTTTTAGCAATGATATTTGCCATATTTCTTTATTGTTGTAGTGCACGGTAATTGTTCTTTTTGTTTATTTATTATAAATAAATTTTTATTTTATTATAATAACGTTATGTTTAATTTTATACATTATAATGGCGATAAATATCAGTCTTAGTTTTATATATTTGATTTATACATTTTTTCATGAGCGATAATTAGGAACATAATAATGTTAAACAGAGTGATTACTTGGGGAACGCTAGTTGTTTTGACGTTCTTATTGTTTGGCTGTACAACGACAGAGGATTATATTGATAACCACATATCTTCAGAATTTGTGTTAATTCAAAAGCCTATAGTTGTTAGTGAATCTGATCAAATGCAAATATTAAAATTAACTCAGTTAATTAATAGTCCAAACATTACAAATATAGAAAGATCTTATTTTTTATATAATAGAGCAGTTGTTTATGATCGCATTGGAATGGGATTGTTATCAATGTTGAGCTTAATGAGTGCTATTCAGGAAAATACTCAAAACGCAGATGCTTTTTCATATTTAGGTATGTTTTACGCGTCAGAAGGTAAATATTTGGATGCCTATGATGCTTTTGATGCAGCATTAGAATTGTCTCCGACACTTTATGGAACATATTTTAATCGTGGAATTTCATTATATTATGGTTCTAGAATTATGAGTGCTCATGATGATTTTTTAAAGTATTATGATTATGATACTCAAGATCCATACCGAATTATTTGGTTGTATTGGGTTGAAAGTTCTATGGATAACGTTCAAGCAAAAGTAAATCTAATGCAACGTTATAAAGCAATATTAAACAAAAATGAAATATGGCTAAATAGTTTAATAGATGTTATTTTGGGAAACAAAACAGAAGATGTATTTTGGAAAAATTTATTGTTAAACGTTCCAACTGAAAAAGTGCCAGAAGTATTATGTGAGGCATATTTTTATCTCGGTAAATACCACAAAGTAATGGGACAGAACATAATGGCGGATGATTATTTTAAATTGAGTTTAATGACTAATGTTACATATTTTATAGAATATCGCTTTGCATTGAAAGAATTGCAACACGAAAATAATGTTTCGGTTGAAGAAATTATTTCTGATGAAAATGTTCAGGATCAATAAAATGGAAACTAAAGATATTTTTACCTCTTTGAATAATGTTTATATTGTATTGGTTGATCCTAGTCATTTAGGAAATGTCGGATCGGCTGCTAGAGCAATGAAGACAATGGGGTTACATAATTTAATAGTAGTTTCAAGTAAAAATATAATCACTGATGAATCATTAGCTTTAGCCAAAGGGGCTAGAGATGTCTTAATGAATGCTCAAATTTTGCCTACTTTGGATAATGCGTTACGCGATATTTCTTTTGTAGCTGGTACTTCGGCAAGAAGTAGATCTATAGAATTACCACTTTATCAGCCAAGAGAAGCTGTGGATAAAATGCTTCCTCATTTGTTAGCTGATTCCAAATGTGCAATTATTTTTGGTAGAGAACGAACAGGTTTGACTAATGAAGAATTACAGTGTTGTGATATTCATATTAATATTGATGCAAATCCTGAATACTCTTCTTTAAATTTAGCTATGAGTGTTCAAGTTTTATCATATGAGTTTAGGCAATGTATATTACGTCAAAGTTCTTTGAATAAAAAAATTGAAATTTGCGATAAAAAGCCTAGTCATGAGCAACTAGAATCATATTATAGTTTTTTAGAAAGCAATTTAACAAATTGTGGGTTTTTAAAATCTTCTCACAACGGCAAAGTTATGGGACAATTAAGACGTATTTATGCTAAATCAGATTTGTCTGATCATGAGTTACAAATTTTATATGGTGTTACAGCTTCATTGATCAAACATTCATAATTTCTATCTTAACATACCTAATTACAAGCTTTCGTGAGTTAATTCGGTGTGTTTTTTCTATCTAAGTAAAAAACAAAAAATATTAATATTATGTTGTTG
>CAZTNG010000006.1:0-45396 GCA_964615195.1 uncultured Enterobacterales bacterium | reverse complement strand
CAATCTGCCAAGCCGTATAGGCTTGGCAAAAGTTAAAAAAGGAATAACCCAATATGGCTGTTGCCCAAAAGCAAGCAGAGCTTACAGTATTAATTAAAGCTAAAGATTTATGCTCATACATTATGACAATAACCCGAAAATCACCAAAAGAATTTAGATTTTCGTTTGTAAGCAGATTACAAAATTTATCATTAAGTGTTGTTGAAAATATTATAAGAGCTAATGAATTATATGTTACAAAATCGGAGCCGTCTTTGTATCCTGTTAGAATGCGATACCAACGAGATGCAATAACAGATGTAAAAATTTTAGGATATTTTGCTTTACTTTCAATGGAACAAAAATGCATTCTTTTTAAACAATACGAACAAATATCAGAAAAATATACAGATTGTTTAAATTTATTAAAAGCGTGGATGATTAGCGATAAAAAAAGAATGAATTATTAGCTTAATTTATTTATAATTTAGATGTGGCTAGGTTGAATGCACTTGTATTTGCTATTGGTGGCTCCGTTCCCCTGGTAATAATCAGAATAATGCAGCCAACGTAAACAATGACGGCGACGTCAACAATAACGGTAACAACGTTAATAATGATAATAACGCCGTCCGTGTGGCCTTGCTCTAATTTCCTGTATCAAAACTAAAGTTAGTTAGACCGTGAAGAGCAAAGGAACTTAGTCCGTCTTTAGACAAAAGTTTAAGGAAAACATTGCCGACTGTGAAGAATACGTGTCAAAGTTATGATGTTTATTGTTCTGTGGTTATAAATACTCAGTCGGTTACTCATGAATAAAGATACATGGATTTAGATAATCATTTTTTTAAATTATATGATTTTGATAATTTATATGATGCTCATTGTGCAGCTCGTAAATCAAAACGTAGTAATCGTGAAGTAATTGAATTTGAGCTTAATCTTGGTTCTAATATTGTTAGTCTTGCACAGTCTATAAATAATGGAAGCTATAAAATTGGCGGGTATTATAAATTTGATGTTTTTGAGCCAAAGAAGCGAGTTATTCATGCACTTCATTATGTAGATAGAGTGGTTCAGCATTGTTTATGTGATCAAATTTTAGCACCGGTCATAGAGCCAAGACTCATTTACGATAATGCTGCATGTCGTATTTGCAAGGGAACGTCATTTGTATATAAACGAGTAACATATTTTTTGCATGAATTTTATAAAAAACACGGCAATAAAGGTTATTTTTTACGGTGTGATATTCGCAAATTTTTTGATTCAATTGATCATCAAATTTTAAAAGACAAATTAACTAATCTTTTTAAGGATCAAAAAGTATTAGATTTTTTATTTTCAATTATTGATAGTTACTGTACTGCAGAAGGAAAAGGTTTGCCAATGGGTAACCAGACCAGTCAGTGGTTCGCTATATATTATTTAGATGAATTTGATCGATTGATAAAGGAAAGATTTGGAATAAAATTCTATTCAAGATATATGGATGATTGTTTAATTATATCTGAAGATAAGCAAAAACTTAAAGATCTAAAAGATTTTTTAAGTATTTATTTAGCTAGATATTTGAAGCTTGAGTTTAATGCAAAGACTCAAATTTTTCCCATTAAAAATGGAGTTGATTTTTTAGGATTCCATTTTTATTTAACTGATTCAGGAAAAATAGTTAGAAAAGTAATGCTAAAAAGTAAAAAAAATTTTCGGCGAAAAATGAAGTTATATGCTGAAGCTTATAAAAAATCTGAAATTAGTTTGCATGAAATTAAAGAATCATATGGAAGTATGATTGCGCATTTAAAGCAAGGACATACCTATGGATTGCGCCGATTTATCAGTTCAACCATTATTTTTTTTAAACAAAGGATATTATAATAAAGTTGCAAGTAAATTTAGACTTGCAAGCTTTTATTGGTAAAAAATTTAAAATCTTACTATAAGTATAGTTTTATCATCAGTAGATCCATTTTTTAAAGATTCGTTTATTAGAATATCGGTCTTTTCAAGATCTGTTATATCATTATTTGACATAGTATCTTCTAAAAAATTTATATCCACAAATTCATGAATACCATCTGTAGTTAGTAGTAATGTTTTTGGTTGTCTATCAGGGGTTGCAAAGGTACTAACGTTTAACCATGCTAGATTACGTGATTTACCACCGCCAAGGCAACTTGTAATTTCGCATTTATTGCAATTTTCTGCTGCGTCAAAAAGTCCTTGATCCTTAAGCATTTGGTAGGTGGTATGATCAGAAGTAAGTTGTTTTAGAAATAGATTATTTTGGGTATAAACTCTAGTATTTCCTGCATGAGCATATATGGCAGAATTGTCAGTTATAAATAATGCAGAAAGAGTTGTAGCCATTCTTTCTTTACCATCACAAGTACTAGCATATTTAAGAAGATCATCATTTAATGAAATAATTGATTGTTTAATAGATTGTTCATCATGAGCAATATTTAATGCTGTTTTTGAAAGTTGAGTAAGTGTAAAGCCGGATGCTTCATAACCTCCGGGATTACCACCTACGCCATCGGCTATTGCAATGATGCAAGGTTTAGTTGCGTCAATACAGCCTTTATCATTATTTAGAACATAAGAATTGTGGTTTTCAGCTAAGTAAACCAAAGCATGATCTTCACACTTGTTTTTTCCGTCACCTGTTTTTATTTGATAAGTTATTTGCATATTTTAGCCTTAAAGTCTTTCAAATTCACAAGTCAAATTAGCAGGAATTGCTGCAATTTCAGTAATTTCTGTATCATCAATGATTGTTGTTATTTTTACATTAGCATCTTTTAAAATCTCATTATCAAACAAAAATCTTGATAAAGGATTTATTAGAAAGTTTTCAACAATATTACCTATACCTCTACCACCATTAGCTAGATTAGCTAAGGAAAGCTGTTGTAGCTGTGTGTTTGCTTTATAACTAAAGCTTAATCTTATATTTTTTGTATGTAATAGATTATCTGTTATTTTGCTTAATTGAGAAGCTAATATGTCTTTAGCAACTTGTTCTCTAATAAAATCAAATATAACAATGTTTTCTCCAATACGGTTTAAAATTTCCGGTCTATTAAGGGTAAATTTAAAATAATCCTCAATGCCTTTTCTTACTTTTTTAGTTACATCAGAGTAATTATCTTTTAAAGAAACATTTTGAACGCGACCGCCGTTACCGTCAGGTACATAGATACCTAAATTACTTGTAAAAATAATTATGCATTCTGAGAAATAGACAGTATTCCCTTGGCCATCGGTCATTCTTCCATCTTCAAGAATTTGTAAAAATTTATCCATAATAGAAGGGTGGGCTTTTTCTATTTCATCAAAAAGTAATATAGAAAAAGGTGAGTTTTTGACTGCATTTGTAAGTTGACCACCAGCTTCATAACCTACGTATCCTGGAGGAGCTCCTAATAAACGCTGGTCACTGTGTGATTGACTAAATTCACTCATGTCAAAGCGAATACAACGACTTTCATCTCCAAATAATTTTTGGGCAAGAGTTTTTGCGGTCTCGGTTTTACCTGTACCTGTTGGTCCTGCAAAAAATAGCACGCCCTTAGGTTTGGTGTGGGATGAATGTTGAAGACTATTCATTCCCGTCATTGCTCGTTTTATAACATCAAGAGTTTTAGTAATAGCATATTCTTGTCCCTTTACTCTTTTGTTAAAATCAGTATAGGCATTTTTTATGTCATCATATTTAAGTGACTGCCAAGGATTTTCACTTACACCATAACGGTATAGATCTACAACCTTACACAATTCGTCAATTTTGAATTTTTGAGAACGACATAGAATTAACAGTCCATGAAGAGCTGTATAGGAAAAGCCTTCAGTAAGTCCTGTAAATTGTTGTTTAATTTTTACTAATTCGTCTTGTCCTTTAGTACTTGAATAAAAATTTATTTCTTTTTCATAAACATCGTTATCAAAAAAAGCTCTAAATTGGCTGTCAATAAAGTTAAAGCGTTCTTCTTTCGTTGGCGAAAGTAGGTTTATGGTTTTAGCTAAAGGATTGTTTAAAAATAGCCAAGATGGTAAATCATTCACCTTATTTACTAAAAGCACAAGGGTATTCTTTAATGTTTGAATATTGTTAATTGCTACATCCTTGCTATCTAGTGTAGCTTGTTGTAGCTTAGTGAAGCTTACAACATCATTTGCGTCCATGACATTAGGAGCAACAATATATCTTGAAACAAAGTCCATTACAATAACAGTAGATTCAACAGTTTGTGCTAGTGCTAAATTTACTATATCCGCTGCGATAGCTCCACGGCCACTGAATGGTGCTTCAATGCAGTTATTATTAACACTTTGACTTACAAGTTCGGCAAAGCTTTCAAGGTTTTTAGGATCACTACTACAATCTTCAAAGAAACCTTTTATATTATTGTAAAATATAACATGTTTGTAGCCTAAGTTTTTATAGAAAGCATATAGATATGAGTTTATATTAACTATTTCACCTCGGCCAAGATAATCATCATCTTGTGGATATATATATTTATCTAATACATTGCCTTCAAGAATAATAAAAGGTTTAATTTTATTAAAAATTGTTAATTCTTTATGCCATTTAGGTATGAAACCAGAGGATTGAGAATTATTTGTGTTATCCATAGAAATATCCTGTTATATTTTTATAATTTTAGGTGTTTTAAAACCTTTTAAAGCTAGGTGTTCATGCAGTTTTTGTTGGTAATCTGATTTATGAATACCAACTGATACAAACCCTGTTCTTGTCCTAAAATTTTGTATTTCATTTTCGTTTGTAGATATGTAATTTTGATAATACTCTAGATAATTATTATTGAGTATATGTATTGTTTGATTATCAGAGCCGCGTAGAAATTTATTTGTATTTCTACTCTCAATATATTTTCCATCAATGAGTACAGCTATTTGCTTTAGAATATCTAAACAACCAAGTTCAATCAATTCATTTTTTGTGTAACCTGAATAAATTAAAATATCTGAGCTAATAGATTTTAGGTAAGGGATAATTTCACGCAAGCAATCAGCTTGTAAAAAAGGTTCACCGCCGGTAATTGTAAAACCAGAAACATCTCTAGTTGTAGCTATACTATCAACTAGCTTAATGAAATCATCCATGTTAAGTTGATGTTTCTTTTGTTGAATCCATAATTCGGGATTACTACAACCTTTACAACCATGTTTACAGCCAGAAAACCAAATGCCTATGCGGTTTCCAGGACCTAATACCTTTAATGGGTAAAGTAACTGAGCAATGTACATTTTTGCCTACTAATTATATTGAACAATAAAGCAACCGATGAGTGAATTTTGCCAATTTTCAGTCCATGCACCGCCTAAAGAAATTTTATCTCCGTCAGCTAAAATTTTTATTGATTCAGGTTCTAATCTAACGTTATTCACATATGTTCCGTTTTGTTTTCCCAAATCCTTTATAGCAAGTTTTTCACCGATAATTTGAATCTGCACATGTTCTCGGCTAGTGTAGCTTTTATTAGCTAGATAATCTGACATGGCATGTTCTCTACCAATAATGGTAATAGGATGGTGTACATCGATAGTAAATTTATAGCTATTATCAGGAGCAATGAGTTTGCCTACATATTTTTTTATTTCAGGATTGCAGTTATGAGTAAAACTTTGATTGTTATTACTTTCATTAGCAGAAATATTTTTAATTATAGGTTTAACTGTTTTTATATTTGTGCGGCATTTGGTGCAAATTTTAGCGACACCTAAATTTTCAGCATTACATTCGGGACATATTTTTATGAGTTTTACCTTTTCATTGTTTTCTGCAGAACTTTGATTTGAACTATTTTTTTCTGCTTGGATATCTGCTTTTGGTAATTCATTTAAAGTGTCATCTGAGTCAACTATTTTTGCATTATCGTGTGCAACACTATTTGTGTTTTCTAAATCTTGTTGCTGTTTGTCATAAAAATCTTCTGCTATACCCTGTACATTAAATAGACTTGCTCCACACACAGTACATATGGTATCTGATGGTTTATTTTTATGTTTGCATTTTGGACAAACTTTAATTCTAGACATAATTGTTACTTCTTATCCTAATCAATTGTTTTATAAAGAGTGTTACTCTTTCTATTACTCTTAACTTCACAAGACTTTTTAAGTAGTTCTTTTTGGTTTTCAATTGAAATATCAAAATCATTAAGATTAAAAATTTGTGCATGCTCAACAGCAGGAGGAAATTCATGTGTTGTTATTAATTGCACACCTTTTTTAGCTAAACGTTCCTTTAATTCTTTGTGCTTTGGACAGAATTCTTCCATATCAGCTTTTAATTCATACGCTTCCTTGGTATCAGGATCTCTATCTTGATCATCCATTGCTCCAAGCTCCATACAAACATCACCATTTGCATCCATGGTTACGCTTATAGCAGTACTAGCACTAAATTGATATAAATTATGAGATATGTTGTTTGCAGAATTATCAATACTTTTCCCTAAAACTTTATATCCCATTTCCTGCATAACTTCAGCAATAGATTGCTGAATATAACGTTCATAGTTACGTTTTTCACCAATTTCTTGTAATCTTAAGATTTCACTTTGCATGTGCAGAATTGAATCTTGTGTTACTGGGTAAGTATTAGGTTCTAGCTCAAGTTCTGCACAGATAATTAAGTAATCAATGTTGAGATTGTTGTATTGCTGCACTAATTGTTGATATTTCTCTATTTCATCCTCAAATTTTTTAACTTGGGGAATAATATTTATGGAGTAATAGTTTTTTACATATTGTAAATCATTATCTTGCGCAAGATTATTTATTGAAGCTTTGAGTTCGGAAATTTTATGGAATACATCTTGATTGAGTACAGAAGTATTCATAATTTTATCTAAGTCTGTATTTGCTTCAGATAAAAAATCTCTTTTAGCTTCAGCTTCTTTAATTTTTTGTTGTTTTAATTCTTCGGCTTTTATAATTGATTTTTTTTGTTCTTCAAGTATTTGAGCTTGCAGCTTGCGATTGTCTTCCTTGAGTTTCTGTTCATGAGCTTTGTTAATTTTTGCAGAAAGTTCTGTAATTTCATTCAGAAGCTTTTCACTATAGATATTTTTGATATCCATTCTAGTGTTATCAAAATTACTATCTAATAAGTTTAATTTTTGCAAAATAGACTGTTGTTGTTCAATAATATTAGCTAATTCATTTTCATGGGAATTTAATTTTTTAGACAAAACTTCTTGAACAGCTGTATTTATAGTATCTACTTTATTTTTAAGATTGGTAAATGATTGAGGCACTGAAATATCATACTCAGAAATTAAGTTCTTAAACTCTTTGAGTTTATTTTGCTTATTATTTATGTTTTTTGTAAGATTTTCATTATTTTGTTGAATGGTATTTTTAGCAGTCTTTATTCTTTTTTGGCGTGCCTGTTCAATTTTTCTTTGACGCTCAAGTTCTAGCTGACGTTGTCTTTCTAAAGCTATTTGATTATATTTAGGCCCACTCATCAATAAATCCTTCTATGTTTAATTACTTTTACAAAGTATAAATTTGATTATAATTATGTCACTACATGAATATAGTATCTAATTTTATATTTATTTTTTTGTATATAAATTAAAATTTTAACAAAAATTTTTGATTAAAAAAATAATTTGCTAATTATCTTATCTAAAGTTTTGTTCTATTAGATACTTAATTTAGGAAAGTTTTATTTCTTTATCTAGTTTTACTAATAAAATTCACTAAAAATAGATGTATAATGACGAGTTAAACTCTATCAATTTACTAAGGATTTATATGACAGCATATAACATAGGATTTATATCTCTTGGTTGCCCAAAGAATTTAGTTGATTCCGAAAATATTTTATCTTTGCTTATAAAGGAAGGATATAAGGTAACACCAAGCTATGAAAATGCTGATTTAGTTATTATTAATACTTGTGGCTTTATTGATTCTGCAATAAGTGAATCAATGGAAACGATAGGTGAAGCCTTAGAGCATTGTAAAAATGTTATTGTTACTGGTTGCTTAGGACCACGTCGTTCATACATTCTTAATGCTTATCCACAAGTTAAAGCTATAACAGGTCCACATTCTGCTCCTGAAGTATTAGCAGTAGTTAAGAATTCATTTCCTCTAGGCTCAGGTTGCAGACCAGGTTTTGTTCCAGAAGGCGGAATTTTATTAACACCTTCTCATTACGCTTTCTTAAAAATTTCTGAAGGCTGTTCTCATCGTTGTAGCTTTTGTATTATTCCAAAAATCAGAGGTGATCTAAATTCTTATGATCCTGAAAGTATACTAAAACAAGCTAAAGCTTATGTAGATCGTGGAGTAAAAGAACTTTTAATTGTTGCTCAGGATACGTCAGCATATGGTATGGATACAAAATATCCAAGCTTTAGAGGTCACGATAAAGGTGATTTATACGCATTAACAGAAGAATTAGGTAAATTAGGGGTATGGCAAAGGGTTCATTACGCATATCCATATCCGCATGTAACTAAGCTTATTGAGCAAATGGCTGAAGGTTTTGTTTTACCATATATGGATGTGCCTTTACAGCATGTTAATAAGCGAGTATTAAAGCTTATGAAACGCCCAGGTGATCATGAACGCAATTTAGAAAATATTACTAATTGGCGAAACATATGTCCAGATATTACGATTAGATCAACTTTTATTGTTGGGTTCCCTGGTGAAACAGAAGAAGAATTTGTTGAGCTTTTAAATTTTATTCAGGAAGCAAAGCTAGATAGAGTTGGTTGTTTTACATATAGTCCTGTTTTAAGTGCAGATGCAAACGAGTTACCAGATCAAATTCCTGAAGAAGTTAAACAGGAGCGTTTGGACAGATTTATGCTATTACAACAAAAAATATCTGCTGAAAAGCTTGCTGCAAAAATTGATTCAATTCAAGATGTTATTGTTGATGAAGTAAGTGAACAGGGTATAGTTGGTAGAACTAAGGGCGATGCTCCTGAAATAGATGGTGTAATTTACTTAAACCAACCTCAAGAGACTAGAAGTGTGAGAGTAGGTGATATTGTCAAGGCTAAGGTTACAGCTAGCGATCAATATGATCTTGAAGGTGATATTATTATTTAGGTTATACTACCTACGCATTTTATAAAGCTAAAGCCCTTTGATAAAAGGGCTAATACAATAAATCAAGCATAAATTCAAAACTTAATTAGTAATAAAATGTAACGTTACATTTTATTACTAATAGCACATTATAAGATAATTAACTAAATTATTAGTATATATTTATTATAATTTACTAGTAAATATGGTAATTCTTCTTATAAGAAATATTCTCTTTATCTAATTGTAGCATTTTATGTAAGCAAGATTTTATAGTAAATCTACTGCAAAAATGTAAGCAAAAAAAATATATCATTTAATATCATGACAGCTTGGCATTTTTGAAAAATTTTTATTTTTAGATTTCTTAATTTTATATAGAATGAAGGCGCTCATTAAAGTAAAACATTGTGCAAATTTATTAAGATAATAATATTTAACAATGTATTAATGCATGCTTTAATTATGTTTTGCTACTTTTGGTTTATCTGCATAAGGGGTAAAAATGAATAATGATTCGCAAATGCCTTTCCCATTAAAACAGCTTATTGTTCTTGGCCGTAAAAAGGGCTATTTAACAAAGAAAGAAATAAAGGATAAGCTTGCTGCAGAAAATTACGAATCTGATGTTCTTGAAGATTTTAAACAAGCTTTAGAAAAGTTTGATATCTTAGTATCTCAATTTGAACCAAAAGATGAAAATCCAATTCAAAGTCAAAATATAGATGAAATAAATGATGATTTAGTATCATCAGGTGTTGAAAAAGATTCTTTACGTATATACATGCGAGAAATGGGACGTATTAGCTTATTAAATAAAGAGAAGGAAATAGCTATTGCTCAGAGGTTTGAAAGCAATACTGTTCAAACTCAAGAGCATATATCGCATTTTATGCAAGCAGCAGAATATATTATAAGCTTGTATGATCAATTTAAGGTGAATAAGCTTCGTTTAGAAGATATTGTTATTGGAGTGTATATTGGTGATACTGCAATAAAAATAAATGATAAGCTTTCAGCTTCAGATAGTAGCGATTCTCAAAAAGAAGAAGATTTGCTAGAAATAGATAGTCCAGAAAAAGTTGATGAAGTAGTTGCAAAATTGGAGGATTCTCCTGCAAATGAAGGTGATGAAGATTTAGCAATTGAATCTGTAATTGAAGAAAATAATGAGCTAGATGCTAAGGTTATATCTGGCAATGATATAGATAACACAGTCATTATTATGGCTTTAGATAAACTTGTTACCTGTGCAGAAAATTCATATAACACATTAGAAAAATTCGGTCGCGATAGCACTGAGTATAAAAATGCCACATTAGCAACTACTGAATGTTTCGGTAAATTAAAGTTTCCACAAAAGGTTCTTGATCAGGTAATGTCTGAAGTAAGAGAAATTAATGTGGATACTCAATACGTGATTGGAACTATTAAAAAGCTTCTAGTAACTGATTGTCAAATATCGGAAGAACTTCTGAATAAAACTGAATTTTTTATTGATATTGCCAACGGTGCTTGGCTACAGCAATTAAAAAATGTAGCAGAAGAAAAAGTCGCTATCCTTGAGGAATGTGATGATAAGCTTAAGCAATCTATTGAAATCCTAAAAAATATTGAATGTCAGACGGGCTTGTCGATAAAAGATATTGCTTTAGTTATTAGTAACATGGAACAAAGTTATAAATTAGCAAGAGATGCAAAAAATGAAATGATAACTGCAAATTTGCGTCTAGTTATTTCTATTGCTAAAAAATACCAAAATCGCGGTATACATGGATTAGGGGTACAGGATTTAATTCAAAATGGTAGCCTTGGTTTAAGTAAAGCTGTGGATAAATTCGATTATAGATTAGGTTATAAATTCTCAACATATGCCACCTGGTGGATAAAGCAGGCTATTTCTCGTGCTATTGCAGATGAAGGTCGAGTTATTAGAATTCCTGTGCATATGTTAGAAGCCTCAAATAAGATGAACACGTTTGCTACAGAATTTGCAAAAAGAACAGGAAGGCAACCAACTATTCAGGAATAT
Source organism: uncultured Enterobacterales bacterium (assembly GCA_964615195.1). GTDB lineage: Bacteria > Pseudomonadota > Gammaproteobacteria > Enterobacterales > Succinivibrionaceae > HGM20899. The sequence continues at coordinate 34,295 of CAZTNG010000006.1, read as the reverse complement.
GCTAGCAATTTGAAAATATCAGAAGATAAAATAATTGATGCTCTTAATTTGCCAAGCGAACCAGTTTCAACAGAAACCCCTGTAGGTGATGATGAAGAATCTAGGTTACTTGATATGATGGAAGATGACACATCACCGCAACCTGAGGATGATGTTATTGCTGATGAACTTACAAAAGAGGTGGAAGAGGCCTTAAGTAAACTAACTCCAAGAGAAGGTAAAACACTAAGAATGCGTTTTGGTATAGGTGAAGACTCTGATCATACGTTAGAAGAGATAGGTAAGTTTTTTGGAGTTACTAGAGAAAGAGCTAGACAGATGGAAGCTTCAAGTTTGCGTAAGCTGCGTAATCCTAGTAGGTCTGAAGCTTTAAAAACCTTTGTTAATGAAGAAAAATAAATTAGGTCTAATTTAGAGTTTTTATTTATAGGTGAATAATTAGTTATAAAATGAGCAAAATTAGAATAAACATGAAAATTTTTGTGTATTCTATTTATTGTTCGCTAGATTTCAAGTATAATACAACGAATTTCAAGCAAGTTCTAACTTGTCCTTGTTCCCATCGTCTAATGGTTAGGACGACACCCTCTCAAGGTGTAAATACGGGTTCGAATCCCGTTGGGAACGCCAAGCATTTCCTTTTAAACATTATTTCTCATATTGTCTATGTTAAATAGCTATTATTGTTATTTATAATTTTATGCCTTTTGTATTGATGGTGTTTGTTATCTAAATTTGGATAGAGATACATTTACAATAAAATCAGCTTTATTCAATTTAAGATAAAGCCAATTTTGCAAATAAATGTGGTTAGCGATTAGATTCTACAATTTGATCATCTGCTTCATGTGTCATATTTTCGAAATTAAGAACTTTACCCTTACCAGTACGTTTAACTTCATATAGAGCTTGATCCGCATGGGTAAGCAATTCAGTTTCTGTAAATGGTCTTGGTAGAGAACTACTATCCATAACACCTATAGAGCAAGACAAATAATATTTTTGCGGTAAATTTTCAACAGGGTGACCTAAAAATTCAGCAATTTGTTCTTTGTAGCCATTTTTTGATTTTAATGAATCTAAAACATTTTGCATTCTTCTACTAGCTTCTTCAGCAGAGCAGTTCTTCATTAGTAATAGGAATTCATCACCACCCCAACGGCAAGCAATATCGCCTGGAGTTTTAATAGTATTTAATAGGTTAGAGAACCATATTAGAAGTTTATCACCAACGTCATGACCTAGATTATCGTTATAGTACTTAAAGTTATCAAGATCGATAAAGCCTAAAGCAATTTGTTCATCAATTTTTAACTTACTTATAACGGTACTAATTTGGTTATGGAATTCCATACGATTATATAGTCCAGTAAGCATATCTGTTGTACTAACACGAATCAACTTTATACGTTGGATCATCATTGTTAATTGACTAGATAACTGCTGAGCGATGAAGCTTATAGAATCAAATTCTTCATGGCGATAATCTGTTTTACGTTCAAAAGTAAATAACAACATTTGACCAAAAAGGATGTCTTGGTCAATTAATGGATAAATAACAATATGGTGAATTTCTGTATTACCAATAGTTAAATCAGTGAATTCTTGAATGTCTGGAGTTATATGCTGTTCTACAAATTTTGCAATTCTAGAATATTTAAAATCAGGATATTCCTTAGAGGCATTGAATTCTTTAATTAGTTCTGCAGAGTTTTTCTTATCATTAACGAAATATATCATACCACCATTAATATTAAAGTGAGATGAAAGTAATCTTAATGTTTCAGCTGCTAATTGTTCATATGTTTGCACATTTAAGCTAAAGCTATGAAGCATTGAAATAAGACGCATTTCATGTACTTGTTGCCAAAGTACATTAACTTTTCTTTCTTGATTTACAAGAGGTATAATTTGGTTGAGTTCGGATACAGGAGGCTCAATTGCGCTATAACCTTCGTATATATTATCTCTGCCCATCCAAGCGTTAGTAATAAGTTTCTGACTATTAAAAAGTTGATTCTTTAATGTAAATGCAAAACCTTTTTTGAAGTATTTGTATCTTTTTTCATATTTAGAAAATAAAGCAAATATTTTAATAGCGTAAACATAGAATAGAACATATTCCTGGGGCGTAATATTTGTATCGTTTAATTGTTGTTCAACTTTGTCAAATAAAGCAAGAGCTTTAGTTTGATTACCATTAGTAGCATATAAAACTGTTTGAAGTAGATTAAAAATAAACAATTCGTTACTTTTTAAAGGAACGGTTGTTCTTAAATTAAAGCTTCTCTTTAGCATTTGTTCTGCTAAATTTGTTTGCTTCAAATTTATATATACTAAAACTTTTGAAAGAATTATATGGTTGACGTTATGGAAAGGAAGTTTATATGTTCCTCTAATAGCCATCACTTCTTGCAAAATGTTTAAAGCTAATAATGATTCACCAAATTTGCCACTTAATTGATAAAGTTGGGCAATATTGTATAGTGTAATTGTTATTTCTGAATAATCATTAAGCTTAATAGAATTACGTAAAGCCTTTAGATAATATTCATGTGCTCGAGAATAATCTTCAGTTTCATTTAACAGAAATCCAATAGAATTGTATACATGTGTTAGTTCAATATGGACTTCAATTAAATCATATTGTTCTTCACTTAAGCGGTAAGCATGTAGTGCATCAGGTATGCGATTAAGCATAAATAATACGATGCCTCGGCAGTGGTTTGCTGCCGCTAGTTCATGTTTTATTCCATATGAAGATGCGATTGTTACAGCTTTGCTACAAAACTCTAAAGCCATCTTTAAACTAATGTTTGGATCTAGAAAAGCTTGAGCAAAGGAATTTCTTAATACATACGTTTGCTCTTTTAGTAAATCTTGACGTTCAAGATTATTTAGAAGGGTAACAATATTGTGATAACCAAATTTTATGCTAGAACGATCATAAGCTACAAATAGACAGAAATTTGAAATAGCAACTAAGCGCATATTCATACTAATTTCGCCTAAATGGGCAGCCATTTCAGCAAAGTGTAGGACAGATTCAAAGTCTGATCTAAAAATATGTGTATAAGCTAATTCTATGTATGCTCGGCAGGCATTATCATTGTTATTACTGTATTGAGCTTTTTCATACATGAGATCAAAAGAAATTAAAGCGTCTTCATATTCATTCTTATAAAGTAATGCTCTACCCATAACATGGTACAGTTGTTCTTCATAGTCATTGACATTACTTTCTCTATTTGCTGTCATGCGAATGTGTTTAAGCCATGTTTGGCTTATTTTAATTACTTCATCACTACAAAAATAGTTAAGCAATTGGCAACAACGATCAAATGCATCCTCAACACTTGAAATTTCTTTAGCTTGATAATTTTGAATAGGCCAATTGTACTTAGAATTGTCTATTTCAAAGCCAAATTCTGAATCTTCTGGGCGAATCAGTGTGCAAACTCGTTCAAGTTTGTTTTCCCAATCAAGCCATTCAGTAGACATGTTTTCAGGGCTGAAGCTCAACATTATAATACAATTAGGATTTTCTTTTAATTCAGGAGTAGCAAAAGCTTCTTCTTTATATTCAGCAAAAAGGTTGTGTATTCTCTTTTGTTGATATTGAGTATTTTGATTTTTAAATGTTGGATTTAAATAAAATTTACTATCCTGATTTAGTGTCTTTGGTTTTAGTAATTCATATAAAAATACAAGTGAAGAATTTCCCACATATTGTAAATTGCTAATACCAATCATTACAGGCTCACAATTACTCAACAAATGATTCATAAGTGAAGTAATGTGTTTGCGCATACGGAATTTAATGTATTCAACATCTGAAGGCATATAAAAGTTTCGTAGCACTGGAGAGTTTTGTAACATGTTGAGCATTATTTGCTTTTCATATTGCTCAAGACTCAGTATTTTGCTAACGTCTTCTACAGGAATATTATTTCTTTTTAGTAAGGCTTTAATAATATAAAGTACTGGTACAATTGGAGAAAATGAATCATTAGGTGTTAATTCTATGCGTATAGGATCGTTAACACCTTTCTTTTTACAAAAAGTGTCAAAATCAGAACGAACCTCTGCTTGGTCAGCAAACGAAACGGTAATAACTTGTACGTCGTGATGTGCTGCGTTGAGGCCGTAGCATTGCTCTAATACTTTTCTAATGTGTAAGGACACAAATTTCCCTGTAGCTCAATGTTGATGTTTTAATAAAAATTTATATTTTATATTACAAATTTTTTGGGTAAGCCTATATTTGGCATATTATATTTCATTATTAACTGTATGCTATACTTTTACGAAGTATAATTCAATTTATATGCTGTTTAGGTAGTTTGATTTGTTACAATGATCGTAAATGTATGTATATATCGTGAAAACTGTAGAACTAAAATAGTTAATAATAGGCAGTAATAATAGTTTATATTTAATTTAACGGTATTTCGCTAATCTGTAGTTTAATTTCATACTAAAACTGCAATTGAGAATTTTAGTAAATTTTTATATGAAAATAAGCATGTTTATCAATAAAATACACATGCTTAAAATTTAAGATTTATTAACAACCTTTGTTCAGAATTGTTGTTTTGTATTCAGCACTTGTCGCTATGCCATTAGTCATAATCCAACGCATTTGGTATTTAAGAATGCAAGAAGAATTTTCGTCAATTGATCTAGTGCCATTTTTTTTAACAAAGCTACTTGGTATTCCTATATAAATTGTGCCCCAAGTATTGCTTGTGCTAGCTCCAATTTTTGGTTCTGTAGCATCATTTATCCAAAGATAGCAATATCTTGCATTGAGATCGCTGCATTGGTAAATAGCATTATTGGGAGCAGTTGTTTTAAAAAATTCGGCATATGATGAGCTTGCATCATAAAAATTACCACTTGAGCTAATTTCGTTTTGTTGATCACCATCTAATGAATATATAATTCCCGCAACTTTTGCAATAGGAATTGAAAACCCTGTTTCAACAGGAAATGTTGTCTCTATACCAGGACAGGCGGAATTACCTTTAAATGCCCCGTTTTTATTTTTATTGTACACAAGACATGCTCCACCATAAGTGGTGGCTATAGATTTTGCTCCAACTAGACTTACAGCTGATTTAACAGCACCATCAAGAGCTTGCAAATTTGCTATTTTGCTATCTCTAGATATATCTTGAAATTTAGGTAACGCTGTAGCACATAAAATACCAAGTATCACAATTACCGCAATAAGCTCAATAAGTGTAAAACCATTGTTTTTTTTCATGATAATACCAATAACTATGTTTTTATTTAAATGATCTTTTTAAAGTATTGTGTTGTGGAATTTAGTATGTATTGTTAATAATAAACTAACAAAGAACACACTAAAACCTAGTAGCTCAATAGCATATAGAAAGATATTTATATTATATTTATAATAAATTTGAGGAATATATGTTCATGCAATATATATTACAATTTTTTGCTAAAACTATACTTCCTTAGTAGAAATTATAGCACAAATAGATTTGCTTGAAGCTCTAGAATGCATAACAAAAATTGTAATTAAGTATCATTAATCGCTATTTTTATGAAGTAATATGTTTGGAATATTAGTTAATTTAGCTATTTTATTCTTTTTTATCATAATAGTAGATTAACGATAAAAAATAGAAAAATAGCTTTTGTTTAATAAAAGAAAACTGAGTTCTATTGGTGTTAGCTTGTATAGTCAGTTCTTTTCTATTTCCTAATTATGCATTTTTATTAAAAAAAGATGATAAATAGCTCTAAATTAAGATAACGTTCACTTGATAGTTTTGGTATAATGACGCGATTAATGAAGCGTCTGCTTGGTGGCAGATGGATAGTATTTGCGTTTGATGATACGCTGAAGGTAATTTTATATGTCAATGCGCTCAATTTATTGTGGTGAAGTCAGCGAAAAAGAACTTGACCAAGAGGTTACCCTGTGTGGTTGGGTAAACCGCCGTAGAGATCTAGGTGGTCTTATTTTTATCGATATGCGTGATAAAGCAGGTATAGTACAGGTGTACTTTGATCCTGATCAGAAGCAGGCTCATGAAGAGGCTTCTTCATTACGTAATGAATTTTGTATTAAGGTAACTGGTATTGTTCGTGCTCGTCCTGACTCTCAAGTAAATGCCTCTATGGCAACAGGTCGTGTTGAAGTAATGGCAACAATGCTTGAAATTATAAATCGTTCAGAGCCTTTACCTTTAGATTTTAATCAAGATAATACTGAAGAACAACGTTTAAAGTATCGTTATATTGATTTACGTAGACCTGAAATGTTAACTCGTTTCAAGACTCGTGCTCATGTAACTAGTTTTGTACGTAGTTTTCTTGATGCTAATGGTTTTCTTGATACTGAAACACCAATGCTTTGTAAGGCAACCCCTGAAGGCGCTCGTGACTATTTAGTTCCAAGTCGTGTTCATCATGGTAAGTTTTATGCTTTACCACAATCACCACAGCTTTTTAAGCAGTTGTTAATGATGAGTGGTTTTGATAGATACTACCAAATAGTAAAGTGTTTCCGTGATGAAGATTTACGTGCGGATCGTCAGCCTGAATTTACTCAGATTGATATTGAAACTTCTTTTATGTCAGCTAAAGATGTTCAAGTTATCATGGAAGATATGATAACTAAGCTTTGGAAAGACGTTCTTGGAGTTGATTTAGGCTCATTCCCTGTTATGACTTGGGATGAAGCAATGCGTAAATATGGCTCAGATAAGCCAGATCTAAGAATTCCAACTGAAATTGTTGATATTGCAGATATTGTAAAAGATTGTGAATTCTCAGTATTTAATGGTCCAGCAAATGCTCCAAAGGGTAGAGTCGCAGCTTTGCGCATGCCTGGTGGTGCTGAAAAGACTACTCGTAAGGTTATTGACGAGTATACAAAGTTTGTTGGCGTTTATGGTGCTAAGGGTTTGGCATGGATGAAGGTTAATGATGAAAGTCAGGGTATTGCTGGCGTTCAATCTCCAATTGCTAAGTTCTTAAATGATGAAATGGTTAAAGCTATTTTAGCTAGAACAAATGCAAAAGCAGGGGATATTATATTCTTCGGTTCTGATGTTAAAGGTCTAGTTGTAGCTAATGCTTTAGGTGCTTTAAGATTAAGAGCAGCTAAGGATTTAAATCTTGTTGGAGAAGGCTTTAAGGCTTTATGGGTTGTTGATTTCCCTATGTTTGAGGAAAATCAAGATGGTTCAATTGTAGCAATGCATCATCCATTCACTGCTCCAAAGAATTGCCAACCTGAAGATTTAAAGAATGATCCATATAGCGTATACGCTGACGCTTATGACATGGTTATAAATGGCTATGAAGTTGGTGGTGGTTCTGTACGTATTCACAAGAATAATATGCAGCAGGCTGTATTTGCTGTTCTAGGTATCAGTGAACAGGAGCAACGTGAAAAGTTTGGCTTCTTACTTGATGCCCTTAAGTATGGTACTCCACCGCACGCTGGTTTGGCATTTGGTTTAGACCGCTTAACCATGTTGCTTACAGGTACTGATAATATTCGTGATGTAATTGCATTCCCTAAGACAACAGCAGCAGCATGTTTAATGACTGATGCTCCAAGCTTTGCAAATGCGGAAGCTTTAACTGAGCTTGCAATTAATGTAACAGATATTGAGAAATAGTAATTCATAAAAAAGGATGGGGGACCATCCTTTTGCAATATATTTAGGAGATATGATATGTCAGGTCATAGTAAATGGGCGAACATCCGCTTCCGTAAGGCTGCTCAGGATGCAAAGCGTGGTAAGGCTTTTACTAAGCTTATTCGTGAAATCACAACTTCAGCGCGTATTGGTGGTGCAGATCAAAATTCAAATCCACGTCTTCGTGCAGCTGTAGCATCAGCTTTATCACAGAATATGACTCGTGATACAGTTAATCGCGCTATTGAGCGTGGTGTTGGTAGTGGTGATGGTGCAGAACTTGAAACCATAATTTATGAAGGTTACGGTCCTTGCGGTACAGCTATCATGGTTGAATGCATGACTGATAATCGTAAGCGTACAGTTTCTGATGTACGTCATGGTTTTACAAAGTTTGGTGGTAATTTAGGTACTGATGGTTCAGTATCTTATCTCTTCTCTAAGAAGGGTGTTATCAGCTTTGAAGAAGGTGATGAAGAAAAGATAATGGAAATAGCATTAGATGCAGGTGCTGATGATGTTATAACCAATGATGATGGTTCAATCGATATTTATACTACTCCTGAAAGCTTCGGTTCAGTATTAGATGCTGTTGAAAATGCAGGTCTAAAGCATACTAATGCTCAAGTAACAATGATTGCTTCAACTGACGCAGATGTTGATGCTGATCATGCTGAAACATTCATGAAGCTTGTAGATTACTTTGAAGATCTTGATGACGTGCAGGAAGTTTACCATAATGGTCAGATCAGTGATGAAATTGCTGCAACCTTAGGTTAATACTTTAAGTATCATGTTGTTCGTAAACTGCCACCTAAATATATTTGCGGTGGCTGTTTTTTTTATTTTAATGATATATTTCTAACCTTTTAGCTGTTATTTTGTTGCGCTAGATATTCAAAATAAGGTGTTAGAGATGTATGACCACGTTGTTGAAGATAATTTAATACCTTTAATGGTGAAGTGTTTAGAATTAGTTCTTGAGGAACTGAAGCTTCACGAACGATTTCAAAAGCGTGTTTAAAATTGCCTACATTGGTGCAAAAATGTGCATCAGAATTAATACACATTTGTACTTGATGTTTAACGCACAGTTTTGCAATTTCTATGCAATTAGGTGTGCTTCCTCTTCTAGAAGATATCCCACTTGATGAATTTATTTCAATGACAATTCCTAAATCAGCAGCTGTTTTTATAATTGCTTCATAATCCTTTGGAAATGAAGGATCACCTGGATGTGTAAGTATATCTAGATGTCCGCTTTTTAGAATACTTATTACTATTTGGGTATTTTCATCTATATCAGCATTTGTTAGCACATGAGGATGGCAACCACCTATAACAATATCTAAAGCTTGATAAAGTTTATCAGAGCAATCCGTAATACCACCTTTAATAAAATTAGCTTCAATTCCTTTTAAGACTATAATTCCATTAACTACAGCAGGTATGGAGGATTGTTGGTTCCAATAATGAAAAGGATGAGGGGAATCTGGTAAATCTGGACCATGATCAGTAATTGCGATCATCTTCATCCCTTTTTCTTTAGCAATCATTATATTTTCAAAAAGTGTACTAAAGGCATGTGCTGTAGCACAAGTATGAGTATGCAGATCTACAGGTAAAAAATCATTTATCATTTTGTTGCCTCTTTTTCTTCTTGATGAACAACTTCATAAAGTTGAAATTCTAAAAGCTGAATTTTCTTATTATTTGATACTTCAGTTTTACATAAAAAGCTAAGTTTTGGTAAACCTTCTGCATTACCAACGATAGTGTAATTACCAATTAGTTGTCCATTTTCAGGTATGCGTCTATCGGTTATAGAAACTTTATATGCTTTACCTAATCTAAAACCTGCCATCGTTAAGCAGTATTTTTCAACATCTTTAGCAAAAGGGTTTTTAGCATAAGCTTCTTGCTGTCTTTCTTTATCTGCTAATGTAGCTGCAGCTTTAAGCTGTTCCTTATCTATTGTTGGAATAGCAAAACAGTTTGAGGCAATAAGCAGAATAATTGTAGCTAACCAAAAGCTAGGAGTTTTCATAATGATCATTCATCTCCTTAATAAGTTTTTCAATAAAGTTTAGGCGTTCTTCAGGTTTTTCAGTTTTATGAATTATTTTTAATCCTTTACTGCCATCAGGGCGGAAGGTATCAAAATTCCCGGTAATTAGTCCAGTTAAATATTCAAATTTAATATTTATTTTATCTCCGAAGGCAATGGATCCATAACGAGAATTCATTTCAATGGCAGTGATACCTAAGCGACGCGCAAGAACACGTAGATCTGCTATTTTAATTAGGTTTTGCGTTTCAGTTGGTAATTTGCCAAATCTGTCGATAATTTCAGCTCTAAATTCATTTATATCTTCATGTGTTAGACATGAAGCTAAACGCTTATAAAAAGAAAGTCTAGTGGTTACATCAAAAATATAATTACTTGGAAATAGTACTGGAATATGTAATTCTATAGATGTTTCACGGCTATTCAATGTGTCCTCATTAATATCACGACCTTCTTTGATTGCTTCAATAGCTGCTTCTAGCATCTCGGTATAGAGATTAAAACCAATATCTTCAATTTGTCCTGATTGTTCATCTCCTAAGATTTCACCTGCACCACGAATTTCCAAATCTTGTGTAGCTAGGATAAATCCGCTACCGAGTTCTTCGAGTGAGGCAATTGCATGTAAACGTTTTTTAGCATCAGCGCTTAGAACATCACTTGGAGGTGTTAGTAGGTAGGCGTAAGCTTGATGATGAGAACGTCCAACGCGACCTCTAAGTTGATGCAATTGGGCTAGTCCTAGTTTATCAGCTCTATCCATAATAATAGTATTAGCAGTAGGTACATCAATACCAGTTTCAATAATGGTAGAGCAAACTAGTAGATTGAAACGTTGATGATAAAAATCATGCATGATTCTTGCTAATTCTCGTTCAGGTAATTGAGCATGAGCAACAGCAATTTTAGCTTCAGGAACTATTTGTGATAAAGATTCAGACACTTTGTTAATTGAATCTACATCGTTATGTAGATAATAAATTTGACCACCGCGTTTAAGTTCTCGCAGTACAGCTTCTCTTATTAGTGTTTCATCATGTTCATGAACAAATGTTCTTACAGCTAATCGTTTAGCAGGAGGAGTTGCAATAATCGATAAATCTCTAATGCCATTCATCGCCATGTTTAATGTTCTAGGTATTGGAGTTGCTGTCATAGTTAATATATCAACTTCAGCGCGCAGAGCTTTTATTTTTTCTTTTTGAGCAACACCAAATCTATGTTCTTCATCAACTATAAGTAATCCAAGGTTTTTAAAATTTAATGATTTACTAAGAAGTTTATGGGTTCCTATAAGAATATCAACTTTACCTTCTGCCGCACTTTGTAAAACCTTTTTTTGTTCTGCGGCACTTTTAAATCTACTAATTGATGCTATTTCAATTGGTGTGCCAGCAAAGCGATCTCTAAAGCTCTCATAATGCTGATCTGCTAAAAGAGTTGTGGGTACAAGAATAGCTACCTGTTTATTGTTAGAGGCAGCGATAAATGCCGCACGCATTGCAACCTCTGTTTTTCCAAAGCCTACATCACCGCAAATTAACCTGTCCATAGGTTTAGTTGAGGCCATATCATCAAGTACGGCATTTATAGCATTTTCTTGATCTTCTGTTGTTTGGTAACCAAAGCCGGCAGCAAATTTAGCATAATCAGAACGATCAATATGGTATTGAAAACCTTTTTTAAGAGCTCTTTTAGCATAGATGTCGAGTAAGTTTGCTGCAACATCCTTAATTTTATTAATTGCTTTATTACGGGCCTTTTTCCAAGCATCTGTGCCAAGCTTGGATAGTTCTACATTTTGCTGACCTGAATAGCGAGATAACAAATATAGGTTCGTGATAGGTACGAACATTTGTGCTTCTTTTGCATATTGTAATGATACAAATTCGGCTTTGATGTTATCTATTGTTAGGGTTTCTAATCCCATGTATTTACCAATGCCGTATTGTTCATGCACGATAAATTCACCTGGAGTTAATTCAGCTAAATTTTTTATTATTGCATCAGGATTAATTGTGCGACTTCTTCCTCGTTTTCTTGAGGTAGCATATGACGAACCTAGCAATTCAGTTTCAGTAATAATTGCTAAATTATTATCAATAATTACACCTTTAGTAAAAGGAGTAATAGCTATTGCTATTTTTTGCGAACCTAAAACAAATTCTTCTAAAGATGAAACTTCCGGTAGAGTTATAAATTTGTGCAATAAATCAAAAAGGATAGATTTACGTCCATCACTAGCAACAGAAAATAATATTTTACCGGAGAATTCTTGAATAAATTTTTGTAATTCTTCAGTTGGATTATCCTTTGTATGATTAAGTGCTAAAGGAGGTAAAGTTTTGCAGTCAAGATCTGTATTTTTAGTATTACTAGAAGGATATGAACTTAATCTAAAGCTGTTGAATTTTGAGATAAAGTTAAAAATATCTGTTGCAGGAATAAACAGATCTTTTGCTGGTAAACTAGGATGATCTGGATTACTAGTATAGCGATTTGCTCTTGCTAATACATCTTCATAAAATTCATCTGCTACAGATTGAATATTATCAAGAGTTACCACAATGCTATTTTGTGGAAGATATTCAAATATCGATGATGTTTGTTCAAAAAATAGAGGTAAATAATATTCAATACCTGCAGGAATTTGTTTATGACTAATTTGTTGATAAATATTATGTTTTGTTATATCTGATGGCATAAACACTTCACGGTAGTTTTTACGGAATGTGTTTATGGCAACATCATCAATAGGAAATTCATGTGCAGGTAATAGACTAATTTTATCTATTTTTTTTAGTGACCGTTGGGTTTCTAAATCAAAAATACTAATTGAATCAACTTCATTATCAAAAAGATCTATGCGATATGGCTGATTACTGCCCATAGGAAATATATCAATAATTGAACCACGTATTGAAAATTCACCATGCTCTAGAACTTGTCTTACAGATATATAACCAGCATCTGCAAGTTTAGTTCTGAAACTATTTAGATCTAAAATTTCACCCTTATTTAAAAAAAGTGTTTCTCTAACAATAAAAGACGATGGAGCTAATTTAACCATTGATGTGGCAACAGTTGTAATTATTACTTTATTTTGTAAAGAAGGTAAACGTGAGAGAATCTCTAAGCGTTTTGATACTATATCTTGATACGGTGAAAATGTATCATAAGGTAATGTTTCCCAATCAGGAAAGAATATTACATTGTCAGAACCTAAAAGATAAGACAAATCCTGTTCAAGAGTAATTGCTTCTTGTGCTCCACTAGTTATAACAAGGGTACAAGCCGTTGTTTGCCTAGATATTTGAGATATTGAAAGAGCTGATGCTAAGCCAATAGTGTTTGAAAGTGCAAGTTTATGGATTTTTTGATCATTAGCTAGTGTTGGTAGCTTTAGGTAATTAAACATAGATATTCAGTATTTTTACGATGGTTGTTTCAATAATCATTATCTATTATAGATCAGTTGCTATTTTAATGTTGATTAACAACACCAATTCTCTTATTGAAATAATAAATTTTTGTTCAAGACAAGAATTAATTTTCTTAATAATTCTTACCACTAAACCTCAAATTATTTAAATACCTTCGTGAAATTCTATGTAAATATTATTTTTTGTATAAAAAATAAACGATATTTGTTATTTTAATAACAATAATGATAATCATTATTGTTATTATCAATTAAAGCTGTATAATAAAAGTAAGAACTGAGTTAAAGATTAAGATAAAGGTAAATTTTTAGAATCAATTAAAGAAATTTAAAGTAAATTATTATTAAGTTTTAAGTTATGGTTAATTGAATAAAATTAAATTTGTTGTTATTAGATTAAATGATGAGAATTTGATATATTACGCGAATGAATTTTAGTTTGAGACACTATAAATCAAAATAACAGGATATTATTTATGAACTTAGAACCAAATGCCCAGAAGCTACGTTACTCTAAGCAAAGAGAGCAAATTTATAAGTATTTGCTTAATTCAAAAGAGCATCCATCGGCAGATATGATTTACAAAGGATTGTTTAATGATGTGCCAAATTTAAGTTTAGCAACTGTTTATCGCAATCTTAGATTACTTGAAGAACTCGGAAAAATTCAATGTGTAGCAATTGCAGATAATGCGGAACGTTACGATGCTAGGTGTGATGTACATGCACATTTTGTGTGTACTAAATGCGGAGCAGTTAAGGATTTAGATTCCATTGATATGGAAGGTGTAAAAAACTTCTGTAGCCTTGGAGATAGGGTAAGTATTACAGGCATAAAACTAGTTATTGATGGTTTATGTGAAAACTGTATACATGATAATTAAGTAGTAAATTAAAAAGGTAGTAAATATTATGTCTCAAATTAATAAAGAAGTAGCTGATTTTAATGTGCAGTCTTTCCAACAGGGCGAATTTAAGGGTGTTAGCAAAGCAGATATACTTGGTAAATGGAGCGTGTTCTTCTTTTATCCAGCTGATTTCACCTTTGTATGTCCAACAGAACTAGAGGATTTGCAGAATAAGTATGCTGAATTTAAGGCTGCAGGTTGTGAAATTTATTCTGTATCAACTGATAGTCACTTTGTACACAAGGCTTGGCATGATGCTTCAGAACGTATTAAGAAGCTTGAGTATGTAATGCTTGCAGATCCTACTCATGTTATTTCAAAAGATTTTGAGGTATATATTGAAGCTGATGGTATGGCTGAACGTGGTAGTTTTATTGTAAATCCACAGGGTAAAATTGTTGCATACGAAGTAAATTCTGGAAACGTTGGTCGTAATGCAGATGAATTGTTCCGTAAACTTCAAGCTTGCCAATTTGTAGCTGAGCATGGCGATCAGGTTTGTCCTGCAAAGTGGCAACCTGGTGCTAAAACTTTGAAACCAAGTTTAGATTTAGTTGGTCAGTTATAAGGTACAATTTTATGCAAAACGTCGATAATTCAAAACTATACGACGTGATCATTATCGGCGGTGGTCCAGCAGGGCTTACCGCCGCTATTTATCTAGCAAGAGCTCGTTACCGCGTGCTTGTACTAGAGAAGGATCACTTCGGCGGTCAAATAACAATTACCTCAGAGGTCGTTAATTATCCTGGAATTATAAAATGTAGTGGTGCCGAATTAACAGAAGGTATGCGTAAGCAAGCAGAAGGTTTCGGTGCGGAATTTATGCTTGTTGAAGTTACAGGTTTAGAAGCTCAAACATCAATTAAAACTATTCATACGACTCGTGGAGACCTATATTGCTATGGGATACTTTTAGCTACTGGTGCTCATCCAAGAAGCATTGGTTTTAAAGGAGAGTCAGAATTTAAAGGTAGAGGTGTCGCTTATTGCGCAACATGCGATGGTGAATTTTTTACCAATAAGGATGTTTTTGTAGTTGGTGGTGGTTTTGCAGCTGCTGAAGAAAGCGTATTTTTAACAAAATTTGCGCGTAAAGTTACAGTTTTAGTCAGAGGTGATGATTTTAGTTGTGCTGCTGCAACTGCAGAAGAATCTAAAAATAATCCAAAGGTTACTGTTCTCACTAACAAAACTGTTGAAGAGGTCAGTGGAACTGATGGATTAAATTATTTACGTTACGTGGATAATAAGACTGGCGAGGTTACAGAATTTAAGTCATTAGATAATGAAACTTTTGGGGTGTTCGTATTTGCTGGATATGAACCTGCAACTGCATTAGTGAAAAAAATGGCAATATGCAATGAACAGGGCTATGTTATAACTGATAAAAATCAGCAAACAGCTATTAGTGGCCTTTTTGCAGCTGGTGATGTATGTGTAAAGCAATTACGTCAAGTAGTGACTGCTGTAGGTGACGGGGCTATTGCTGCAACAGAGCTTGAAAAATTTGTAGCTATTCTTCACCGTGAAACCGGCATTATACCAAAGCAACCAAAATTAAATGTCATTACAGAGTCTAAGTCGTCAGAAGCTGTTAAAGCACAAGCAAACACTAATTCATTATTTGATGAACAAATGCTAGCGCAATTAAATGCGGTGTTTGCGAGAATGGAGAATAACCTTATCTTAAGTTTACAGTTGAATTCATCTGCTGTATCCACTGAATTAAAGGACTACATACAATCATTAGCAGATTTGACTGATAAGCTTAATGTGAAAGTGCAATCAGATGATAGTTCAGATGCTCCAAGTATTAAGATTTTGCGTAGTGATGGAACATTTACGGGCTTAGCATTCCATGGCGTACCTGGAGGACATGAGTTTACATCCTTTGTATTAGGTTTATACAATGCCGCAGGTAGTGGTCAAGCTATAGATGAGACATTAAAAAACGATATTAAGTCTATAACAAGAAAAATTGATTTTAAAATATTAGTATCATTATCTTGTACTATGTGTCCTGAATTAGTTACTTCAGCTCAAAAAATAGCAACGCTTAATAATAATATTACAGCTGAAGTTTATGATCTCAATCATTTTCCAGCTATTCGTGATAAGCATAAGGTTATGAGTGTACCATGTTTAGTTGTTAATGATGAAATTGTAAGTTTTGGGAAAAAGAATATTCAGCAATTACTAGATTTTTTGAAGGACAAAAAATTAATTGATTAACTCTTTAAATATTTTGTCAGAGTTTAAGATAGTAATAAACGAACTATTCACAAAAAGCAAATAACCTAATAAATTTGTAGTTACCCCAGTAAGTTGAACAAACCCACTGGGGTTTGTTATTTATGAAAAACACTTCTAAAAATAGGATTTATTGTATATTCCGCGTAAAAAACATCTGAAAAATGCAATATTTACAGCTTTAATTAAAATTTTACATATATAAAGAGTGAAACTTTCTATCTCATACTCTAGAATTGTGTTGCGACTATAGCTGAAATGGATCGCAAAGTTATGTAAAGGATTACCTTATTATGATTACTGAAAAGCAAATGCAAGATTTGTACAATCAAATAGCCCCAAGACTTACTAATTATTTGATTGCAAATGGTGAAAATTACGAATATGCGTGTGATCTCGTACAAGAGACTTTTCTTAGAATATGGCAACGTAGAGAAGATTTTGCTGTAGAAAAGGATAGTATTTCTGGTATTGCTTTTCAAACAGCCAAGAATTTACGTATAGATGCTTTTCGTAAAAACAGATTAATGAGTATAACTGATGACTTTGACACAGTTGAGGATGAAAGGACAGCACAAGAAAAAACTGAAGATAGTGATTTAGTTTATTTGCGCAATAAACTTACATCTGCGTTGAGTAATATACCTGAGGATTTACGAGTTTGTTACACAATGAGTAAAGTTGGTGAGTTATCAATCAAAGAAATTGCTTCTGAATTAGGAATTAATGAAAGTTTAGTAAAGGTACGTATTTATCGAGCTAAGGAATTGCTAGCTCCGATGCTTATGGAATTAAAAAATGATTTTCTGTAAGTGAGTCTATTATAAATGGCGGTAGATAAATGGCTAAAAAGATAAAGTTTTCACAAAAAGCATTAGATAGTCTTTCAAATAGTAATAGACTTCATGTATTAACTAGTGTGAAGGCCTCATGGTCATGGCTATTGCTTGTTTCAATTACAGTTTTATTAGCTGCTGTTGTTTTTTGGGGATGTTTTGGCAGAATTGCAGAAAGTGTAACTTGTAGTGGTATTACCTTGCTCTCTGAGGGAGTTAAGCCTGTTATAGCTCAAGGTGATGGTACTTTAAAATATCTTAATATTGATGCTGGTGCAAAAGTACGTACAGGACAAGTATTAGGACAGATATACAATCCAGAAATTGTAACAAAGGTGCGTAAGCTTAGGTCTGAATATGAGACGTTGAAAAATGAGATAAGTTTTTTAAAAGAAGGAAACAATCGTTTAATCAATTATCAGTTATCACTAGAAAAACAGAAAAAAGAAAATCTAAAAAATATTGCAAAAGAGCAGCAACTTAGTCGTGAACGCCAAAAAGAGCTATTAGAGTCATATTCTAGTCTTTTAGGAAAAGGCGTAGTTTCTAAGCTTGAATATTATCGAACATTAGATCAATTAGTCCAAACAGAAAATTCTCAATTATCATTACTTTTACAATCATTAGCGAGTGATTCAGAGGTTAATAACTTGATATGGCAAGGAAAAGAAAAGTTATTAGAACTTAATCAACGTTTAGAGGAAAAATATAGAGAATATACATTAACAAAAAAATTATTTTCTGAATCTTTTTGGTTA
The DNA here is from genome assembly GCA_964615195.1 of uncultured Enterobacterales bacterium. Lineage (GTDB taxonomy): Bacteria > Pseudomonadota > Gammaproteobacteria > Enterobacterales > Succinivibrionaceae > HGM20899. Next base: position 16,342 of record CAZTNG010000006.1, on the reverse strand, counting down.
AGTTCTGATTCTGACGGTACAATTATTGAAATTTTTAAGGAACAAGGAGCGTTTGTTCAAAGTGGTGAAAAGATAGCATTAGTAGCCTCTAGTCCTAATGATGGAATATATTTAGTTGCATATGTTCCATTAGAAAATGGGAAAAAAATAAAGACTGGTATGAGAGGCTTTTTCTCTCCAAGTAATGCTCCAGCTGCTAAATATGGTTATGTTAAATGTGTAGTACGTGAAGTTAGTAGTACGCCTGTAAATTATGAGACAATTACTGCAGAACTTTTAAATTCATCACTTGCTCAGCGAATTGCGGGTAAGGATGTTATGACTAGAGTTGTATTAGAATTGATTCCTAATGCTCATTCCTTAAGTGGTTATAGTTGGACAGGAAAAAATGATTACAACACTAAAATTATCAATGGTGTATTTGGTCAATTGGTAATTAATACAGAATATCGTTCACCTATTTCCTACATAATTCCTGCATTAAGAGAATTATTTACCTCTAAACCTACTAATGAGACAGAGGGAAAATAGTTTTATGAACCTATTTCGATCTACTAGAATAAAAACTCCAACAATTTTACAGATGGAAGCTACTGAATGTGGTGCTGCATCTTTAGCTATGATTCTTGCTCATTATGGTAGATACGAGTCTTTAGAAAAACTTAGAGCAGAGTGTGGCGTTAATAGAAATGGAAGTAAAGCTTCTTTAATTTTAAAAGCTGCGCGTGAATATAATCTTGAGGCCAAAGGGTATCGAGCATTAATGGAAGATCTGGATGAACTAGAGGGACCATTAATCATATTTTGGGAGTTTAATCATTTTTTAGTATATGAAGGTCATAGTAGGGATGGAAAAAATTTTTATTTAAATGATCCTGCTGTGGGGCCAAGAGTTGTAGATAGAGAATTATTTGAAAAATCATATACAGGTGTTGCTCTAGAGTTTAAAAAAACAGAAACTTTTACAACTAATGCTAAGCCTATGGGTGTGTTTTCAGCAATGACTGAAATGCTTTCAGGCATGAAAGGCCTAATGGGGATGATTATTTGGGGTGGTTTGTTATTAGTTTTACCAGGTATGGCTATTCCAGCACTGATGCAAACTTTTGTGGATTCTGTTTTAGTTGATAAAAGTAATTGGTTAATTAAAATAATTTTCTTTTTTATTTTAGCTGTTGTTTTACAGATAATTCTTTCGAGTTTAGTGCAATTAGCATTGCGTCGAGGAGAGCTAAAAATAAGCGTCAATAAAACTCTAGAAATGCTTAATTATTTGTTGCAATTACCGATGGCTTTTTTTAGCCAGCGAGGAAATGCAGATATTCAAAATAGAATAAATCTTAATACTTCAGTAGCCTCAACAGTTTTTGGGACATTAGCAGACAATGTAATAAAATTTTTTACAGCAATATTCTTTTTAATTTTAATGTTGTCATTTAGCGTTAAATTATCATTTTTAGCCATTTTGTTTATGTTAATAGATATGGGATTTTTGTATTTAATAATGAATAAAAGGCAGATAATTAATCAAAGTTTGCTTGCTATTAAAACTAAGATGCTTAATTCCGTATTAACAGGCATTAATTGCTTAGAAGGATTAAAAGCAACAGGTCGAGAAGATAGTATCTTTGTAAAATGGATGGACGATTTAGCTGAATACAATAGAAAAAATCTAGAGTTTGAAGTTTTTACAACTTATTTTAATATCGTGCCTAGTTGTATTAGTGCCTTAGGTAATGTGTTAATTTTATGCTTAGGTGCTTATATAGTTATGGATGGCGAGCTTACACTTGGTGGATTATTTGCTTTTCAAACTTTGACAGCAAGTTTTATAGCTCCCTTTACTGCGTTACTTTTAAGTGGTGCTAAATTGCAAACTATGAAGGCAGATTTAGATCGTATAAATGATGTTTACAAATATGCACAAGATTCTGTTTTTAGTAAAAGTATACAATCTTGTGATGAAGATATGATACAGTCATACGCTAAACTTGAAATGAATAATATTAGTTTTACTTATGGAATTGGCGAAGAAGCTGTTTTAAAAAATTTTAATCTGACCTTACCTCCAGGTAAAAGAGTTGCTATTGTTGGACCATCAGGTTCTGGAAAATCTACAGTAGCTAAGCTTATTTCAGGAGTATTAAAGCCAAGTGATGGCGAGCTTCTATTAAATGATAAGCCTTATAGTGCATATACAGAAGCTCAATTTTATGCACAAGTTAGTATCGTGGATCAATCAATAACATTATTTGCAGGCAGTGTTGAGGATAATCTAACACTTTTTGCAGCAGGATTTGAAGCTAGAGATATTTTTAATTCAATTAAAGATGCACAAATTGAAGAAGAACTTGTTAAGCGTGGAAGTATATTAAATCAACGAGTTTCTGAAGGTGGAAAGAATTTTTCAGGTGGCCAACGTCAGCGATTAGAGATTGCTCGAGTACTCGCTTACAATACTCCTTTGCTTATTTTAGATGAAGCAACAAGTGCTTTAGATCCAGTTACGGAGCAGGCAATAGATTTAGCATTAAGGCGCCGAGGAATTACAACGGTAATTGTGGCTCACAGACTTAGCACTATTCGTGATGCAGATGAAATTATAGTATTAAATAAGGGTGAGATTGTAGAACGCGGAACTCATTCTGAGTTAATGGCTAAGGATTGCTATTATGCAAGCATGATGAAGTTAGAAGGAGCCAAGTCATGATTGTAAAAGCGCAAAATATTATATCAGCTGAGGATTTAGCTTCAGGTGTAATTCTAACTAGAGGTAAAGTAAATTTATTTTTACAAACATACGTTGCTGATAAAAAAATAAAAAGTTTTTTACTAAAAAGCTTAAAGGCAAATGATGTACTAATACCATTTAATTGTAATTATAAAAATAAACAATATACCTATACTTTAGAGTATATTGCTGAAAAAGAAAGTCAGTTATTTCCATATGAGATGGATACAAATGCGCAGCATAATTTTGCTAACCAATTGTATATGGAACTAACAGAGCAATATGCTAGTTTATCAATAACAAATAATTTGTTAGTAGGTGAGGATAACCATGACACAATCATTAGCCTCATAGCTTTTATGGTTGATGTAGATAACGAATTATTTAAAAGACGTATCCAAAATCGTGAAGAAAATGCGCAGGCTGCAGAAAGGGATTTAACTGCTCAAATAAACAGTTTAGGTAAAATAGCATCATTTAAAAAAAATGTATCTGAAGAAGATGAGAAATCCGCAGCTAATATTAGCAATGATTATTATGTAGCATTGCAATTTTTAGCTAAAACCTATGATTTTGACTTAAATAAAGGTGTTACAGCCTTTACCAACACTGACAATCCACAACAGATTATGCAAGACTTTCAGCGCTTGACGTCGATACGTATGCGTAAAATAACTTTAGAACCAGGATTCTATAAAGAGAAGTCTAGTCCAATTTTAGGGTTTATCAAAGATGGTGAATTTTTACGGCCGGTAGCAATTTATTTAAGGGCAGAAGGTTCTTATTATTTATCTAACAATAATGAAAAACAGCCAATAAATGCCAATAATGCTGAAGACTTTGCTTTATTTGCTTTTTGTTTTTATGAAAGTTTTAGGCAAAATATTACCACTAAGGTGGGGTTACTTGAATTTGTATTTAGGCGTGCATATAGTATTATATTTTTGTTGATTATCTTAGCAGGTATCGGTGCAGTATTTAGCTTTATCATGCCAACCGCTACTCAACATATTGTGAATACCTTGATACCGTCTGGTAATATGGATGAGCTAGGGCAATTAATGCTATTACTATTGGTGCTTACTATATGTCAGATATGTGTTTCAATTGTTCCCGAAATTATAATGCTATTTTTTAGTACAATTCAATTTGAACGCTTCCAAGCTGCACTTTACGATCGCTTATTAAAATTGCGTATGGAAAGTGTAAGCAATTGGGAAAGAGGTGATCTCGCAAATAGAATTATGTCTGCAAATTCTATTCAAGCAACAATTTTTGATGTATTTTCACAACAATTTACTGGTGCAATATTTGCGTTAGCAAGTGTGTTTATGATGTTTGTTTATAGTCCTATGATGGCTATTGTTGGCATAGGTTTTGTGTTTATTTATGCTTTAGTTTTTTTTATGCTATCAGTATTGAATTATAATCCATTAAAAAAAGCAGCAGAAACAGGTGGTAAAATTAGTAGTTTGCTCACTCAGTTTATTGATGGTGTAGCAAAGATACGAGCAGCAAATGCAAAAAATCGTATAACTTCTCGTTTCATGCGTGATTTTGGTGAAGAGTCAAAATTAAATTATATTATTTCACGTAATGGTACTATTCAAAGCATTGCATCATTGGTATTTCCGACATTAGTTAGTATTTCGTTTTATGCAATCGCAGGTGGCATATTCTCAAAAGGTACACTAAGTATTGGTGCTTTTATGGCTTTTATGGTTGCTTTTCAAAGTTTTCAAGCGGGTGTTATGGGTGTTAGTGGTGGAATTTGGTCAATGCTTGCTATTAAGCCTGATTATGATCGTATATATCCATTGCTTTGTGCACCAACTGAAAGTGATGATAATAAGCCAGAGTTAAATTCATTATTTGATGGCAGTATATCTTTAGCTCATATTAATTTTAAGTACGATAATTCAGAAAATCTAGTTTTAAATGATGTATCTATTGAAGCAAAAAATGGCGAATTTGTAGCAATTGTTGGCCCATCAGGAGCAGGGAAAAGTTCATTAGTAAGAATACTTTTAGGTTTTAATGAACCTGCTAACGGTGCAGTTTATTATGGTAACAGTGATCTAAATCGTTTAAATTTAAAGTCTGTGCGTAACAAGCTTGGAGTTATCTTACAAAATGATCATGTTTTTGCAGGTTCAATTTTAGATAATATTATTATGGGAACTTCTTATACAGCAGATGAGGCAAAAGAAGCATTAGCTCAAGCTTCATTTTTAGAAGAAGTTGAAGCTATGCCTATGGGGATCTTTACATTAATTTCTCCTGAAACAATTTCAGGAGGTCAGCAACAAAGAATATTAATTGCAAGAGCTTTGGTGGGTAAGCCTAAAGCCATAATTATGGATGAATCAACAAGTGCTCTTGATAATTTGTCCCAAGAAAATGTTGCAAACAACTTAAGTAAGCTAAATGTTACTCGCATAGTTATTGCTCACCGTTTATCTACAATAATAGGTGCGGATAGGATTTATGTTTTAAATCATGGGTGTGTAGAAGAAGTTGGAAATTATGAGCAATTAATGTCAAAAAATGGGTTGTTCCGTGAGCTAGCTAATAGACAGCAATGTTAGGAATTTAAGTATGATTAAAAACATAATAATAGTGATTTTAAGTTTGTTTTTAGCCTTTTTTATTTACTTAAAAATGGATAATAGCTCTTCTTTTAATTATATAGATAGAGATTTTCAAAAAGAAAATGCAGAAGATCGTAGCAAAGCTGTTGAGAGTGCTAGTAATGTTGAGATTGTTGTAGTTATAGGTAATGATAATTATACAGCTAAGGAGTCATTGCAAGGGATAAAAACAGCAGTAGATCTTATTAATGCAGGTAATGGTGTAAAAGGAAAGAAAATTAATTTATTAGTTAAATATACGGATGGCACTAAACCTAAATATTTAGAAGCAGTGCAAGAATTTTGTACACCTAAAAAGGTGGCAGCATGCATTGGCCCGTATATTTCAGCATTTACTCCTTCTACAAGAGCTATTACACAATTTGAATCTGTGCCGTTAGTATCTCCAATGACCATATATTCAGAAAAGTTGCCACCTCTTAATCCTGATAACTTTGTATCATATTTTCCACAGCTTGATATTTGGATAAAGGCTTTAATGGATAATATGAGCCAACATTCTTATAAAAACTTATTGATAATAAGTCCTAAAAATAACTCTTATGGTGATATTTTTAGTACAGCTTTACAGAGCTATAATAATCAACAGAAAATATTTGATGCAATTTATCGCGTGAATTTTCAGCCACCAATGAACAGGCAAGCAATTCAAAATTCTTTAGTAGGACATGAGGCAATAGGTACCATTGATGCTATATTTTTTGCGGGTGATTATGATGATTACTTGCGTTTAAAAGTAGCACTAAAGAACATGAAGATGATAGTCCCTGTATACACAACTGAAGATTTAAATGTTGATGATATTGATAAAGATGATTATCCAGGAGAGTTAGTTGTTCCTATATTAAGAGTCACAAAATTATTTAATCAAGATTTTGCGAAAGAGTATAAAAAACAATATGGTGCAGAGCCTAATTTTAATATTATATTGTCTGGTATGGTAATTTACGATATTAGTGAGCAAATTGCCAAAAATGGCTATGAACCAATAGATTTAAGTAAGAAACTTCGCAAAAAGGCTGAATTATTTTATGAAGATAAAGATGCTTATTTTATTGATTTTATAAGAAACAAAAAATAGTTAAAAAATTTTTATAGAAAGTGGTTTGGTTGCTTTATAAAATAAAATAGGTCTAAATTTATTTAGACCTATTTGTTTAATGTATGATTAGTTAACAAGACATAAAGTTTATTTATTAGGATTTTTATCGTCATCTAGTGGCTTTTGTTGAGTGCCAGCAGCGCATAAAAAATCTAAATCTTCATCATTATAGGCTTCGACTCTAGATTTTTTTACATCGTTTGCCTTAGCAAAGTTAAAATCTAATACTGTAGCTTCTTTGTTTGAAGCCGATTTAAATTCAGGAGCCTTAGGGGCTGATTTATTAAATGCTTTTGACATTAGCATATCAACAAAATCTAAATCCTTATCATTAAAATCATCGTTTTTCATAATATTCATCCCTATAAAAATGGTTATTCGGTTTCTTTATGGGGAAACGAACAAAGACGCAAAAGGTTACATTTTTTTTGTAAAATAGTCAAAAAATTTTGTGTTAAGTCACTATTTGTTTTTTTGTTTAAATTAAAAATAAACTTTTTTAAGAAAATTCTTCATAAATTCAAGAACTAACCTTTATTCTTATTAACTGATAAATATATATTTTTTTATATTTATCAGCAATAAAGTAAAAGATTTCGTATAATCGCTAAAGTATATTTTGTTTAGTTTATGTGTTTTCTTAAGCGCTTGTAAATTAACAAAATTGATAATTTAATTTTTGTTTGATACAATATATAAATTATATTGATTACTGTTAGGTAAAGTTATGATAGGCTCATTACGCGGTAAAATCTTAGAAAAAAATCCACCTGAAATATTAATAGAAGTTAATGGAGTAGGTTATGAAGTTTTGATGCCAATGACATCAATATACGAGCTTCCTGACGTTGGTATTGAAGTGTTTATTTACACTAGTTTTATAGTTAGAGAGGATGCCCAACTTCTTTTTGGTTTTACAAGTAAAGAAGCTAGATTTTTATTTAGAGAGCTAGTTAAAGTTTCTGGTATCGGTCCAAAGACAGCACTTGCTGTATTATCGACTATGACACCTTCTGAATTTGTTCAGGCTGTTCGTCATGGTGAAACAATTAACATTACAAAGGTTCCTGGTATTGGTAAAAAAACTGCTGAACGTTTAGTAATAGATATAAAAGATAAGGTTAGTAGTTGGGGTATTATTGAAGATAATAATCCGTTATCGGTTCCTATGGCATCTGGGTTGTCTTCTAAACAAGATGGTTGTGCATCAGATATTGAAGAACAAGCAGTAAATGCATTTGTTGCTTTAGGTTATAAGCCTCAGCAGGCTAGTTTATTAGTGCATAAGTGCTATAAAGAAGGCATGTCTGTGGAAGATATTATTAAATCAACATTACAAAGCATATAGTCAATATTTAGAAATGTTGAAAATAGTAAGTGCAAAGGAATAAACAATGATTGAAGCGGATAGTATAGATCGTATTGTCAGTGCTAATAAGGGTAAAAATGATGCAGATTTTGTGGATAAGGCTATTCGTCCACAAAAGCTAGGTGATTATGTTGGCCAAAAGGCAGTATGTGAGCAATTAGATATTTCTATAAGAGCTGCATTAGCTAGAAGAGGTCCGCTTGATCATGTTTTAATTTTTGGACCTCCAGGCTTAGGCAAAACAACATTAGCGAATATTATTGCTAATGAAATGGGGGCAAACTTTTGGTCGACATCTGGTCCTGTTCTTGAGAAAAAAGCTGACCTAGCAGCGATATTAAGTAAGTTGCAAGACAATGATGTATTGTTCATTGATGAAATACACCGCTTAAGTCCTGTAGTTGAGGAATTTTTATATCCTGCAATGGAAGACTTTAAGATTGATTTTATGCTTGGGGAAGGTCCATCTGCAAGTTCTATAAAGATAGATTTACCTCCATTTACTTTGGTTGGAGCAACAACAAAGGCAGGTTCTTTAACATCTCCTTTATATGATAGATTTGGTATTACTCAACGTTTAAAATTTTATTCAGATGAGGATTTGACTTCCATTGTTAAAAGATCTGCTGACGTATTAAATCTGCAGATAGATAAGGATGGAGCTTTTGAAATCGCGCGCAGAAGTAGAGGCACTCCACGTATTGCAAACAGGCTACTACGCCGTATTCGAGATTATGCACAAATATTAGGCAATGGTAAAATTACATCAAGTATCTCCTCAACAGCATTAGCTAAACTAGATATTGATGATCATGGCTTTGATTTTCAAGATAGACGCTATTTGTTGGCTATTATAGATGATTTTAATGGCGGGCCAGTCGGTGTAGAAAACCTTGCTGCCTTATTAGGTGAAGATCGTGATACATTAGAAGACGTACTTGAGCCATATATGATTCAGCAAGGCTTTATACAACGCACACCAAGAGGTCGTATTGCTACTCATAAGGCTTACACCTACTTTGAAATAGAGGAGCCTAATAATGACAGATAAGAAAAGTGAATTTTTATTTCCAATAAGAGTTTATTTTGAGGATACCGATGCTGGTGGAGTGGTGTATAATGCGAACTATGTCAAGTTTTTAGAAAGAGCTCGTACGGAGTGGCTTCGTTCTAAAGGTATTGAACAAAGAGGTTTGCTTGATCAAGGCATAGGTTTTGTGGTTGCTTCAATAAATATGAATTTTAAGAAAGCTGCAAAATTGGATGACACGCTGTTGGTTAAGTGTAATGTGACTGAAGCTAAGTCTGCATCAGTAATATTTGCTCAAGAGATAATTGACCAAAATGGTACTGTGTATATAACTGCAGTTGTGAAAATAGCCTGTGTAGATTTAAATCTAATGAGGCCAAGAATTTTTACTGCTAATTTAAAAGGAATTTTTGTAAGTGAATAGTGAATTATCTATTACTCAGTTGATATTAAATGCTAGCCCCTTAGTTCAAGGTGTAATGGCCTTTCTATTGATTATGAGTATTGTAAGTTGGACAGTGATTATCCAAAGAGGTCGTTATTTAAAATATTGCCGTAAGCAAGCATTAATTTTTGAAGATACATTTTGGGGTAATATTGATCTTAATCAATTATATTCAAATTGTAAGAATAAGAAAGATCTTTCAGGTCTTGAAAAGATATTCGTTGCTGGTTTTAAAGAATTTGCAAGTATGCTTAAGCGTGGTGTAAAAAACAAGGATACCTTAATGGATGGTACATACCGTGCAATGAAGGTTAGTTGTTCACGCGAAATTGAAGAATTAGAAAACCATTTACCAACGCTTGCAACAATTGGTTCAATTAGTCCATATATAGGTTTATTTGGTACTGTATGGGGCATAATGAGTGCCTTCGTTGCATTATCTGCTGTAAAGAATGCAACATTGGCTATGGTAGCACCTCCAATTGCTGAAGCTCTAATTGCTACTGCTATGGGCCTTTTTGCGGCAATACCTGCAGTAATGTTTTATAACAGATATGCAACAAAGGTTGAAAAGCTAGAGAATCAATATCTTAATTTTATAGATGAATTCTCCACAATCTTAAATCGTAATACAGCTGCAAATGCTGATCAACAATAAAAGTAGATAGAGATAAACTTACAATGAGAAGAAGCAGAGGTAAAAATAGGCCAGTTGCTGAAATTAATGTAGTGCCATATATTGACGTAATGATGGTGTTATTAGTTATCTTTATTGCTACTGCGCCGGTTGTTATGCAGGGTGTTACTGTTGATTTGCCACAAGCTGAATCTAAAGCTATGAGTGAGGATCAAAAAACACCCGTTATATGTTCAGTGGATAAGGATGGTAGATTTTATACTGAAATTTCAGGTAGTCACCAAGAAGCTGAAAGTTTAGAAGATTTAACAGCTGTAGTAAAATCATATCTTGCTAGAGAACCTGATTCACCTGTTGTTGTGCAAGGTGATGCTCGTGCATCTTATGATAGTGTAATTCAACTAATGAATGCTTTAAAGCAGGCCGGAGTTGAAAGTGTGGGTCTTGTGACAGAACCGATTTCGACAAAGTAGGGTTAAGATCAGTGAATTTTAGTATTGCTAAGGCAGCGATAATTGCTATTATTATTCATGTTCTCGCGCTTATTTTGATATTTGCAAATATCGATTTAAGTAGACCAGAGAAGCCAAATGATAATAATGAATTGCTTATGCATGCAACAGTAGTTGACTTAAATAAATTACCTGGGAAACCTGGTAAAAGGCAAACAGCTGCTCAAAAAAGAGAACAACAGGCTTTGGAGCAGAAACGTATTGCTCAAGAAAAGGAACAAAAACGTATTGCTCTAGAACAGCAAAAACAAGCAGAATTAAACAAGAAGCTTGAACAAGAAAAACTTGAGAGTCAAAAGCGAGTTGAAGAGCAAAAAAAACAACAGGCTGTAGAAGAAGCAAAGAAGCAAGCTGAGGCTAAAAAACAGGAAGAAGCTAAAAAGTTAGCTGAACAACAAAAAATTGAAGCCGATAAAAAGATTGCTCTAGAAAAGAAAAAAGCTGAAGAGTTGAAGAAGAAGCAAGCCGAAGAAGAAGCAAAGAAAAAAGCTGAAGCTGAAAAAAAGAAGGCCGAAGATCTAAAGAAGAAGCAAGCTGAAGAAGCAAAGAAAAAAGCTGAAGCTGAAAAAAAGAAAGCCGAAGAGCTAAAGAAGAAGCAAGCTGAAGAAGCAAAGAAAAAAGCTGAAGCTGAAAAAAAGAAAGCTGAAGAGCTAAAGAAGAAGCAAGCTGAAGAAGATGCTAAGAAAAAAGCCGAGGAAGCAAAACAGAAAGCAGAAGCTGAACAAAAGGCTCGTCAGCAACAGGCAAAATCAGCAGAAAATGAACTTTTTGATGAGTTAGCTGAGTCAGGTGACGAAGGCCAAGGTGGTGGCAGTGATGCCCGTATGCAAATAGCAATGCAATATGGTGCTTCGGTTAAAAGCATAATAGAGCAACATTGGAGGGTTGATCCTTCGATGAATGGTAAGAAGGTAATTGTATCCTTACAAATTTCTGAAAATGGGCAGATTTTTAATGATAATTGCTCAGGGAATGCTCAAGTGTGTGAAAGCGCTTTGCGAGCAATAAAATCAATAGGAGTGCTACCAAAACCTCCTGCTGATTGCTCGGATTGTAGACGAATAAATTTGGCGATGACACCTCATATTTAATAGATAACTAGCTTATTATTTTTTGAAATATAAGCTAGTTAATATTAACTTTCAAAAGTAGTAGAATTCTTTTATATAAACTACTATTTTGAATTGGTTAGGGTGTTATTAAAAAAAGAGTCAAGAAAAATTTTTATGGTATTGTTATGTTAAATATTAATACAAATTTTTATAAATGTATTATTATTACATAATCCTAAAAAATGGAAAAAATGACAAATTTTATAAAAATATAAAGTATGTCATACTAAAGTAAAAGTAAAGCAAACAGCAATTACAGATGTAGTTGAGGAAATAAAAATGAACATTTGGGGTTCGCTTATTAAAGCTATGGCCTTATTACTAATATTATGTGGTACGGCTCATGCAGATCTTAATCTTGAAATAACAGGTGGTATGAATGCAGGAAGAAAAATTGCAGTTGTGCCATTTTCAGATCAAGCTACAACATCTACAGATATAGCTGGTATTATTAGTTCTGATTTAGCACGTTCTGGAAAATTTTCACCACTAGCTGTTTCGCAAATGGGTTCGCAGCCACATCAAATTCAAGATGTAAAAATTGGGGATTTCGGTAGTAACACTGAAGCGGTTGTAGTTGGTAGAGTTTCTAACGGCACTAAACCTGGTACTTTTATAGTAAATTTTGAGTTAGTACAAATTGTTGGTTCTCAAGCTACTGCGATAGCTGGTTTGCAGGCTACTGTACCTGCAAATAAGATGCGTCAATATGCGCATCGTATTAGTGATGAAATTTTTGAGAAACTTACAGGCATAAAAGGTGCGTTTAATACGCGCATAGCGTATGTTAAAACTAAGTTTGGTACAAAGCATCCATATGAACTAATAATGGCTGATTATGATGGTGCTAATGAGGTTCGTTTGGTTCTTTCATCACAGCCTTTAATGAGTCCTTCTTGGTCTCCTGATGGCAAGAAGATTGCGTATGTAACCTTTGAAAATAGAAAAGCTGAAATATATTTACATGACATTTATACAAAAGGTCGTGTGAAGCTTACTAGTTTTTATGGTTTAAATAGTAATCCTAAGTGGTCTCCAGATGGTACCAAACTAGCTGTTGTTTTATCTAAAGATGGTAATCCAGAAATTTATATATTAAATATAAATTCAAAGAAGCTTACACGTGTAACAAATAACCGTGCAATAGACACAGAACCTGCCTGGTCAGCTGATGGTAAAAGCCTTTATTTCGTATCAGAAAGAGGCGGTAATGCTCAAGTTTACAATGTTGATTTATCAACAGGTTCAGTTAAACGTATAACTTATAGTGGTACAAAGAATTTGTCTCCTGTAGCAATGCCTGATGGTTCAGGATTGGTTGTAATTAATCAAAGCTCAGGGTTTAAGGTTGCAAGACAAGATTTTAGCGGTAGTTTAAGAGTTTTAAGCTCAACAACCTTAGATGAATCACCAAGTGTCGCTCCAAATGGTACAATGATTATATATAGTACTGTTTATGGTGGACGAAAGGGGTTAGCAATAGTTTCAGCTGATGGTAGATTTAAAGCAAATTTACCTAGCACTGGCGGTGAAATATCTTCACCAGTATGGTCTTCTTTTTTAGCAAAATAGTGTTTTGGTTATTGTTTGACTGAAACAATTTTAAAAGGTAATTTAAAATGTTTAAGAAATTTTTACAGTGTATGTTCCTTGGAGCGTTAATTGCGTCTTTAACAGCATGTTCTACAACTGATGAAAGTGGGGCAATAGTTGAAGATCCAACTAGTGGTAGCGAAGGTTTATCAAATGTTGAAGATGGTGCTATCATCGTAGGTGATAATTATTCATCAGGAAATAGTGGACTAAATTTATCTCCAGAACAACGCGCAAAGCTTGAAGCTTTAAAGCAGGATTCAACTATTTATTTTGCATTTAATAGTGAAGCTATTGCAAATAACTATGTTGCATTATTACAGGCTCATGCTGAATTTTTAAGAGATAATCCTTCTGTAACAGCCATTGTTGAAGGTCATACAGATGAAAGAGGCACTCCAGAATACAATGTTGCATTAGGCGAACGTCGTACTCGCTCAGTAGCTCAGTATTTGATTAACCTTGGTGTTTCTGCAGATCAGCTTTCAATTGTAAGTTATGGTGAAGAAAAGCCATTAGATCCAGGTCACAGTGAATCAGCTTGGTCTAAGAATCGCCGTGCGGTAATTGTTTACTAAGATTATTTAAATGAATTATAGGTGTAGGATGCTAAAACAATTTCGTTTACTGTTAGTCTTGATGCTACTACTAGGTAGTAGCTCTGTTATGGCTATCGATGATGAAATAGTAAAGTTGCAAAGGCAAATTTCTGCTAGAGATTCGGCAATGCTTGAAATGCAAAACCGTATAAATGCTCAAGAGCAATCAATGCGAACTTTGCAAGGATCTATTGATGACTTAAACTACAAGCTTGCTCAGATGACAGAAAATCAAAAAAGTCTACTGAGTGAGATCGATGCTTTAAAGCAAGGTGCAAAATATGATCAAGCGCCTGCTAGTGCACCAGTAGGAGTAAGTGCACAGCAACCTAAACAAGATGTTACAACTGTAGCTAAGGACAATGTTGCTCCTACGCAGGTTGTTTCAAATAATTCTACTAGTAATGAAGCGCAGAACTTTTACAACTCAGGTGTGGCAAAGCTCAATAGTGGAGATTTTAAAGGTGCAGAAAGTATATTTAGCTCATTTATAAATAAATATTCAGACTCGCCTTTAGTTTCTAATTCTTATTATTGGATTGGACAAATTAATTTTAGAGAAAAAAAATATCCAATAGCAAAAGAGAATTTTTTGAACGTTACCAAATTTAAGGATTCTGTAAAAAGGGCTGAATCAATTTACAAGCTAGGACAAATCTCTGAAGCTTTGAATGAAAATGAAAAAGCAAAGAAGTTTTATCAGCTAGTAATTCAGGTCTATCCCGATAGGACTGAAGCAATGTTAGCAAAACAAGCATTGAGTAAGCTAAAATAGCATAATTTACAATTCAAAGGCCACACAAAGGAATGGGTGCATAAGTTTGTCAAATTTATAGTACTTTTAAGTTGTGTGGCCTTTTTAGATCTTATATTCAAATTTTATTTTATATTTAATTACTCAAATAAATTGCTAAAAAATTTTAATATTCAATACAAAAAAATAAAACATATATTCAGTTTAATACTAGTTTACTTTATAAATAGTAATCAATAGTTCTTCTACTTAAAAACATTTTTTTAGCTAATGCTCAAATCCTCAAAAACTAATAACGGTTTGCATATTTCAATATTTATTACTTCTTATAGACAAATACCAATTAAAAAAATCAAATTATTATTTAAAACTTAATTAATGCTCAGTAGTACTCATACTTATATGTTAATAGGAATGTAATATGAAACTATGTTATATCCAAAAAGTTTTAGTTTAAATTTTAATTATTAGTAATAAATGTATAACAATACCAATTGCCCACAGGAATAATGTTACTTTGCTATGGGTATGTTTGATATGCACTGTTAGTGAGGTATTTTGTTATCAAACTTTTAATGGAATAAATAAAGAATAAGCAATTTAGAATGGATGTGTATACTCAAGTGGTAGATGCAGCTGTATAGAATTATAAAAATTTTGGGAAGTTAATGTAACCTTATTACTTGAGCTACGTTTACTAAGCAAAGAGACAGTAAGTTTTTGAATTTGTAAAAGGTTTAGGTGGTTATTATGTCAGTAGTTAATCTTAATGAAAGTCAATTAGATGATGTTGTAGGTGGTGCTTCTTATTTTAAAATTAAGAAATGCGCTGATGGCAGTTTGGAAGTTAGAAAATTTTCTGGTGAAGGCGATTTAGAATCACTTAAAAAAATTGCTAATGGTGGGTCGGTTAGTTCATTAAAAGTGAGTGTTAGTGATCAAAGATCAACAGTTAAAGCTAACAAAGCTGAAGGATACCTAGCAATGTTAGCAAAAAGAAAAGATACAGCTTTTGAATTTGTAGATAAATTTTAAGTAAATTTTTGTATTGCAAACAAAAATAGTCTATTTGGTCCTTGGGTAATTGAATTTTGGTGTAGCTTGTCTACACCTTTTTTTTATTAAAAAGCCAAATTATAGATTTAAAATTGGTGAAAAAATAAAGTTATGACTTTTATTTTATGAATAAAAGAAGCTAAATTTAGTAAAAATTAAAAAATTTTTTATGAGAAAAATGTATTTGAAATGCAAAAAAATAAAAAAAATAGAAAAATTTTGCTATTTTTTGCAGAAAATTTAGAAAAAATTTTATAAATTTTAGGGAAAAAACGTCAATTTAGCATTATTAAACTAAATATTTGAATATAATCTAATATATTTTTGCTCTGTTTTTAATAGTAAAAACCTAAAAAAACGGCAAAAATTGCTTTAAAAAAGTACAAAATGATTTATTTTTATACATAATTTAAAAAAATTAAAATTAATGCTTGCAACATTTTTTAAATCTAGTAATATAGCGCCTCGTTGAGACGTTACTTCTCAAACGAAGTTCTGGGTCGTTAGCTCAGTCGGTAGAGCAGCGGACTTTTAATCCGTTGGTCGACAGTTCGAATCTGTCACGACCCACCAACTTTCTTAATTAGTAATCTTAACACTTCTGTTTGGGGTCCTTAGCTCAGTTGGTAGAGCAGTTGACTCTTAATCAATTGGTCCACGGTTCGAGCCCGTGAGGACCCACCAATCAGAATCCCAGTGGTCGCTTAGCTCAGCTGGGAGAGCATCTCCCTTACAAGGAGGAGGTCATAGG
>CAZTNG010000005.1:44736-49103 GCA_964615195.1 uncultured Enterobacterales bacterium | reverse complement strand
GACAGAAATTCCGCAAAAAATCAACGCATGTTTTTAAAAAACACCAAAACCGCTATGGTTAAGGTTGGGATTATGATTTATTCCCAAATTTAACTGGGAATCTCGAGTTCTAAATATCTTGATAGATAAAACAACTACAATAAAATACTTAAGTTTTACCATATTACTAAATAAAATTTCATTGTTTTTATAGCCTATTTATAGCATAATTACGCTAACCTACAAGGGATTGTCTCTTGTCACCCACAACATCATGAATGTTTATAAATAAATATTCAGATTTTTGATTTGAATACATACGCAACTTAATATGAGCGTAGTAATTCACAATAGAGAGCATATATATGAGTTTTGAGTCAGATAAGCCATTTAATGATTTCGTACATTTTCCACGTGGCATACGTCGTAGTGGCCGTTTTTCTATAAAGGAATCTACTCTTTTAGAAGAATGTGGTTCTGTTATGATGGATTTGTATCAGGGAATCTGCGAACCAAAAGATGAAACTGAAAAAACATTTCTAAGCCAGATTAAAAGTGATAAGGTTATCGTTGACCATAACGCTAAGGTATTTAAAAAATATCTTCGTGAAATCAGCCCTAAGAAAACTCATAACCTTACTGAAAGTGCTGGTTCAGAAGATGGTTCTTATGAATCAAATGATGACAGTAGCAACATCGAATAATCAAAGCTAAATATTCATTGAAAACCGTTATTTTTAACGGTTTTCTTATTTGTCTAAAAAGAAAAAAATTTAAACATTACAAAATTAACTTCATTTTGATGTTTAAATTTTATAAAAAAACCTTAACAATAAATAATTCATATAAAAAAGCTTAACAATAATCAAACTATTATATATATATTACATAACCACATTAATTCACTCAAAAAATAAGACACATCTCACTATTTTTAAGGTAAAATTGCATCCAAATATTTAGGAGTCATTTTTTTACAACATATAATCCTTTAGGCAATATGATTACTCCTTAAAATAGACAAAAAAACAGCTATGTTAATAGCTTATTAAGTTTTTTTTGATTTAAGAAGATTTATAAACATGAATAGAAATACTGATAACAGTTTAGTCCAAGCCTTTAGACATAGCGGACCTTACCTAAAACATCACCGTGGTTCAACATTTGTACTAATGCTTCCTGGTGCAACTGTGGCAAGTGAACATTTTGACGATATTATTACAGATATAGCGTTACTTCAAAGTTTAGGAATTAAACTAGTCCTTGTATTTGGAGCTAGAGAACAAATAGATGAAGAACTAACTAAACAAAATATTGCAACTAGTTTTCATAAGAGAATTCGCATCGCTAATGATGAAACATTTGCCATCATTAAGAGAGTTTGCGGCTATATGCAAATTGATTTAACATCAAAGCTTTCAATGGGATTGATAAACACTCCTATGCAGGGCATGCGTTTAAATGTTGTTAGTGGAAACTTCGTAACATCAAGACCTCTAGGTGTTTGTGATGGTATAGATTATATGCATAGCGGTATAGTTCGCAAAGTTGATGCCGAAAATATCCGTCGTGAAATAGACAATAACTCAATAGTTCTTATTTCTCCAGTCGGTTATTCTGTTACAGGAGAAAGTTTTAGTGTAAATAGTGAAGATGTTGCTGCTCAAGTAGCCATAGCTATTAAAGCAGATAAGTTAATTACTTATTGCTCAGATAATGAACTTATTACCAATGAAGAAGGCGAAGTCGTAGCTGAATTATTTCCGCCTGAAGCTGAAAAATATCTCGATAAAATTGATGAAGAAATTCACAATAGCACTTGCCGTTATTTACGAGCTGCAATTACAAGTTGTCGTGGTGGTGTAGAACGCTGTCACCTCGTATCTCACGAACAAAGTGGCTCAATCATTCAAGAATTATTCTCTAGAGATGGTATTGGAACTCAAATTGTGCGTCAAAGTGCTGAACAAGTTAGCCGTGCAACTATTAACGATATTCCTTCACTAATGGAACTTATAAGACCATTAGAAATAGAAGGTATTTTAATTCATAGACCTCGAGAACAATTGGAAATGGAAATTGACCATTATGTAGTAATTAAACGTGATGGAATGGTAATTGCCTCAGCCGCGCTATATTGTTATGAAGAAGAAGGTTTAGCTGAATTAGCTTGCGTTGCAATTCATCCTAGTTATAGAGGATCAAATAGAGGCGATATTCTAATAAATAAAATTGAAGAGTTAGCTGAAGAAAAAGGTATTAAAAGATTATTTGTGCTTACTACAAAATCAGCACATTTCTTCTTAGAAAAAGGTTTTGTACCTGGTGAAGTTTCTGAATTACCAAAAGCCAAACGTGAACATTACAATTATCAAAGAATGTCCAAAATTCTGTTCCGCAATGTGAACGAAAGTATCCGTTAAATTAAATCTCAATCAAAATGAGGCTTTGTTAATATTTTGTATAACAAAGCCTTTTTTTTTCAAAAAAAAGCCCGCAAAAAAACAGCGGGCATCGAAAATATTATGAAGAAAACATGTCGTAGAATACAAATTCTATTTACATATAATACCTTAGAATAGTATTTACTAAAAAAGTTCAATTAAATCCAAAATATTTATTAATAAATAAATATCTTACAAAATAACAATAATCTTGTGAGATATTTGCCATATCTTCTGTAAGATCCAAATGTTATTTTATAAAATATAGAGAGCTATTTAAGTGTGCATCTATTTGATTTATAAGGAGTTTTTTAAAAATAAACCTTTTTTACATATAAAACTCACCCAATATGCATATTGAGTGACGATCTTATAAAAGATAAAATATAAACATATACATGAGGGACACGGATGTTCTAATTTGTTTTCATGGATGAAAACATGATCATGTTGCTGGACAGGAAGTCCAAAAAATAACACTCAGGATGAGCAATATTGTAAAGGGAGTTTTTACTCCCTTTAACTTTGACTGCAGATTTATTTATTTTAAATCTGCTTAATTGTCGCAAGGCAATCAATTCATTTAATTCTAATTATCATATCTCATATTTCTATAAAAATTTTTATAACTTATATATCCTACAAGATTAGTTATTTTTGTAAGATATTTGCCATATTTTATGTAGGAATGCAACATAAAATAGTAAGCCCTTAAAAATAAATTATTTGCGCAACACTTTGTTTTTACTTGATTTTTTAAACAATAATCTAACTTATTATTACTAATTTTTACATTTCTCAAAAAAACACTATATTGCATAGCTATCCTGCAAAATATAAAATATAAACATACACATGAGGGACATGGATGTTCTAAATTGTTTTCATGGATGAGAACATAATCATGTTGCTGGACAGGAAGTCCAAAAAATTTATACTCAGGATGAGCAAATAAAATGAAGGGAGTTTATAACTCCCTTCTACTTTTTTAATTGATATTGCTTAATCAGATTTTACTAGCTATTCCCACAGATTCTGCTGAACACCAATACACTTTTTTATATCTAAATTGTTTGCTTGATAGCGCACAGGTTTGTTTAATTTTATAACTAAATGCTTGTCACAGGCTAAATTCAACCAGTCATTTATTTGATTCTTTTTTAAGCCTAATTCTTTAACCAACTCATCAACTGTTTTTGGTTCTTTAGTAACATCTAATATAAAAGGAATTACAGCCTCAAACACAAGTTGTGGATAATCAACTTTAACTAAATTATTTTGAGTATTTAATGCAGAGTCATTATTATAATCTTTCTTAAATTCATTTTTCTTTTCGGGAATAATGTTATTAACAGAGACTTTCTCTTCAAACAAAAAATTAATACTAAGATTCTCATTAGCCAATGATTTTAACTGAGAATCTAAATTGTCTGTGTTAACTAATTTTGGCCAAATTTTAGCACCTAATTCTAGTAACTTCTTGTTACCCTTAGGGATTATTTCTGACATTCTTACAAAAACAGGAATAGCACAAGAGCGACCCAATTCTTCTTTAGCTCCAGTCCACGTTCCCCCCTTCTCATAATCGGAACTGACAACAAGTCCATAATCTGCCATAGCATATATTAGTTTATTCCTAGCCATTGCATTGCCAACTGTAAACTTTGATTTTGGATGATATGGAGAAAGTAGTAATAATCTATTATTATTTATTGCATCTCTATTATATTTTTCTAAACTTCTTGCTAACAAATTTTCTGCTAATACACCTACAACGGTACCACCCACATCAATAGCAGCATGCATAGCTGTTTGATCAACACCCTTTGCACCGCCAGAAATAACCGTCATATGCTGAAGTGCAATTAACGATGCATTCTCTCTTGTGAAATTTTCACCAACCTCATCCACGTTGCGAGAACCTACAATAGCGACACCACCGCC
>CAZTNG010000005.1:0-44726 GCA_964615195.1 uncultured Enterobacterales bacterium | reverse complement strand
TTAAAAAATAAATCTTTATTTCCTATTCAGTATAAAATTGGTGGACATTGCTCCTTCAAATGACTTTTTAATCTCTTTGGATAACAATTATCACTCCTACTTATAAGCCAAATACCTAATTGATTCCATTCATCTAAAGAAATGCTAAACTGCACGCCTCTGCTTAATAAATAACTTACTCTTTTATCATCAAAATTTATTTCTGCACATACTTCTTGTACAAAATTAACATCAAATAAATCATTAGGTCGTTTACCTAACAACCTTATTGCTTGAGCTAAAGTTGAATATTCCTTTGGTGTAAGAGGCTTAAACTCATCGTTTTTACCAAGATAGCAACATAATAGTGCTGTAGCTTTTGTATCTTCAGTTAATTTATTTAGCAATTTTATGTTTCCTTAGGCGTTATTAGTATTAGCCAATGCCATTGGATAAACCGCAGAACATCCAGCTTTTCTTAACATTGCGGCAATTATGGTAAAAGTCCAACCAGAATCAATTATATCATCGACCAACAAACAAGCTCCCGTTATTTTTGTTGAACAATCAATAGCAAAAGCATCCATTATATTTTTTATTTTATGATAGCTATTATTCATCACTTTCTGTTGCTTATTATCTTTTACCTTAAGTACGCATGCAATAAGTGGTAATTTTAAAGCTTGTGCTAGTCTTTTAGCAAAATCAGAAACTAGATTAGGATGATTGTTCGATGGAACATACGTTAAAAATTCAATTTTTGGGTCATTAGGCCAATTATTACTCCTAAGCATTTCAACGCATGCATTAACTAATATATCATCAAAATGATTTTCGATGTATTTGCCTTTGTAAACCATTTCACCCCAACCAGCATCCTTCCATATACTTAGTGACATACCTTCAGAAGCTGCTAATTCAGAAGATATATTTATACTTTTTGCACCAAATTTATCTATTGCAATATTCTTGTCAGGCCATCGTTTTTTTACATTTATTTTTTGATAGACATGTTTCAAAAAAAATAATGCCTTTTGCACTAATTCATCTTTAACTTGGATATCTAAAGCTTTTTCCGGTGCACAATTTTGGCAATTATTACATTTACATACATTTTTCTCATCCAACGCTTCTTGTAAAAAAGACATTAAACAACCATCATAATGCATATATAAATTTATCTGAGCTCTCTCATCTTCTCGAATTTTAGTTATGCCTTCTACTAGTTCTTTATTAAGGCTATAAGTTTCAGCATAAATACTTGCATAATATTTTTTATTATTAAAATATAATATTGGAGATTGTTTCTCGACACTTAAATATTTAATTATCGACTCTATTTTAATTTTTTTAAAATCAAGTTTTTTCTGCAGTTCATTAATTGACAAGCCATCTTCCGCATTTGATAACTTATCTAGCACACAAGTAATATCATTTTCATTTGGAAATGCATTATTAATAAAATATTCTGCAATGTCATCATCTTCATCTCCATTAAACAAAATGCCATATGCATGATCAATAGCTCTTCCAGCTCTGCCTACCTGTTGATAATAATTTACAACTGATTGTGGCCTTTGATAATGTATAACAAAACCTAAATCAGGCTTATCATACCCCATGCCTAAAGCATTGGTAGCAACAAGAACCTTTATCTTATTACTTAACAACTGACATTCTATATATTCTCTATTATCTACTTTAGAATGATATGCTTCTGCATTAATATTATTATACTTAAGCCATGTAGTTACATTATTAACATCACGAACTGTTAAACAATAAATAATGCCACTTCCTTTCAACTTTGGAATATTCTCAGCTAACCATGCAAGACGTTGAACAACATTTGACATAGTAATATTCTGCAAAAATAAACTCTTTCTGCGCAAAGATCCCCTTATAATTTCTAATTCATTTCCTAATTGACTTTTTATATCAGAAATCACTCTATCGTTTGCTGTAGCCGTTGTTGCTAAAACAGCTATGTTTCGCGGTAAATTTTCAATAATTCTCACAATTCTTCTATAATCAGGTCTGAAATCATGCCCCCAATCTGAAATACAATGAGCTTCATCAACAACCACAAGACCTATATTACTTCTTAAGTTTGATATTGTTTCCAAAAATTCTTCATCAGCTAAACGCTCAGGTGTAATAAACAACACGTCTAATTCATTATTCTTTAATTTTTTTAAAACTTCCTTATGCATTGATAAATTACTAGAATTTATCTCACCTACTTCTAATCCAAAAGATCCAGCAGCTATTATTTGGTTACGAGTTAGTGAAAGTAATGGGGAAATAATCAATGATGGGCCCTTGTTTTGCTCACGCATAAGCTTTGTTGCAATAAAATATACAGAACTTTTTCCCCATCCAGTGGCCTCAACCATTAATAATCTTTTACCTTCTAGCAAAGAGCTGATACATTCCCACTGATCACTTCTAAAGTCTGCATTTTGATTTTTTATTGATATACGTAATAAACTTAATGCTCTATTTTTCATAAAACTATCTTTAAATAATTAAATATTAAAAGATTAACTTTTAATATTTATACAAACAACTACTACTCTAAATTTAGACATAAATTTATTACAAAAACAATGATTAAAGTCTTAATAATTAAATTAATTTGACAAATCGCATTAAAAATTGTATTTTCACGCACGATTCTTCGGAATTATATGACCAGAAGAGGCGCTTTTCTTAGATATCGTTAATTTTTAAATGCTTAATGAGTTAACGAAACGGAATGAAGAGCCGAGGCAGTGAAAATAATAGCATTAATATTCAACTGTCGGCTGTGGAGGCTGAATCCTTCAAGCTGTCACACTTAAGGTGAAGTGCTTCTGGCGGATGATATTCCCCGCCTTTTAAGCTTTTCCTTAGGTAACTCAAACCAAAACTTTTTTATTAGGAGTTCGTATGAACCAAGTTTGTGTTGCCAAGTTCGGTGGTACTAGTGTTGCTAACTATCCGGCAATGTGCAATTGTGCAAAAATCGTTACCAGTAATCCACATACTAAGCTTGTTGTGCTTAGCGCCAGTGCTGGTGTAACTAACTTATTAGTTGAACTTTCTTCAGGTAGCCTCGATGAAGGCAGTATTGAAGAACGTATGAGCAAACTTTCTGCAATTGAATTTTCAATCTTAGATGATCTTGGTCGCCCAGCTGAAATAACCGCAGAAATTGAAAAGCTCCTTCATGAAATAAGTGATTTAGCAAAGCACGCTATTATCGAACATGATGACGCTTTAACAGACCGCATCGTTTCATATGGTGAAATGATGTCTACTAAATTATTTACTGAGGTTCTTAAAGCTAAAGGCTTTAAAGCTAAGTGGTTTGATGTTCGCTCAGTAATGCGTACTGATAATCGTTTCGGTAAAGCATCCCCAATAATTGAAGTATTAAGTAACAATGCAAAAGAAAAGCTTGTTCCTTTACTTGAAGATTATATTGTTGTAACTCAAGGATTCATTGGTTCTAATGCAATTGGGCAAACAACTACTTTAGGACGCGGTGGTTCAGACTACTCAGCAGCACTCTTAGGTGAAGCTATTCCTAATTGCTCAGCAATAGAAATTTGGACTGACGTTCCTGGTATTTATACAACAGATCCTCGTTTAGTAAAAGAAGCTCATATAATTCCAGAAATAACATTCTCAGAAGCTGCAGAAATGGCAACTTTTGGTGCTAAAGTATTACATCCTGCAACTATTTTCCCTGCAGTACGTCGTAATATTCCTGTATTTGTTGGTTCATCAAAGGCTCCTGAACAAGGTGGTACTTGGGTACGTTCACAAACTAGCTCAAAACCTACATTTAGAGCAGTAGCACTTCGTCGAAACCAAGTTCTATTAACACTCCAAAGCCCTAACATGATTGGTGCCTGTGGTTTCCTTGCTAACATATTCAGTATTTTTGCTAAATATGGTATTTCTGTAGATCTAATTACAACTTCAGAAGTAAGCGTTGCTCTAACAATTGATCATACTGGTAGTCAATCAAATGGTCAATCTGTACTAAATGAACAGCTTTTAAATGAACTTAAGAGTTTCTGTAAAGTGAGAATTGATGATGATTTATCTTTAATCGCATTAATTGGTAACGGAATGAGCCAAGTTAGTGGCACAGGTGCTGCAGTATTCTCTTCAATTCTAGATGTAAACATTAGAATGATTTGCTACGGTGCAAGTTCTCATAACCTCTGCTTCCTTGTAAACAAGGAACAAGCAGAACATACTATTGCTCAGCTACACCACTCTCTTCTTGAAGGCTCACCTGCAGTAATCAAATAAAACTTAACAAACTTAAGTTTTATTAACTAAATTTAAAGGAACTGTCATGCAGTTCCTTTTTTTATCACAAATATTGCTGTCAAAACTATATCACTAAATATACATTACAACTTCAATATATCAACATTATTAAAACAAGAAAGCCTCCAAATTGGAGGCTTAAACTAATTAAAAATTAGTTTTGATATTAATTACGATTATTGAGCTTTGCTAAAAGCTTTAAAATTTCAACATATAACCAAACGATAGTAGCAAGTAAACCCATGCCACATACCCATTCGTAATGCTTAGAAACTTGGCCATGTAAATTTGCAATATTATCGAAATCTAAAAGTAGGAATAATGCAGCTACAATACAAATTATCACACTAATACCAATACTTAATAAAGATGTGTTTTGTACGCTTAAAAAGCTTAAACCACTTCCTGAAAATAAAGATAATAACAAATCAACAATATAAGTTAAGAATACAGCAACACCAGCGGCAAAAATCATACTTCTGAATTTAGCTGTAACCTTAAAAAGGCCAGTGCTAAAGCCAACAAACATTACTGCTGTAACTGAAAATGTTGCTAAAGTTGCTTGAAATACAATACCTGGATATTGAATTTCAAAAATTGCACTTAGATTACCTAAAACAACACCTTCTAATATTGCATATAGTGGTGCGCAAATAAAAGCTGTCTTTACAAAAAATAAGCCTACAAAATAAAATATTAAAGCCCCAATTAATGCTCCCATCGCTAATCCATAGCTGAGAGTATTAATAGAACCATCTACCACGCCATTGTAAATATGACTAAACATTAAACCAGCACTAACAATACATAGAGCAATAAGTATTAATGATTTTTGAGCTGTACCAGCTAATGTCATCATCGCAGTTTCAGACTTGGTTGCTACTGCACTATCATAGCGTCTAATACGATCCACATTAAGCATTGGATTTGTTGATTCAAATTTTGCCATCTAATCAGTTCCTATATATATGAGTTAAAATAACTTTGTATCAAATATAAACTAAATTAAGCTTCCTTTCAATAGAGATTTGCTATGTTTAGTTAACATCTTTATTTGCAAATATGTCTCTTACACGTTCAAGATCCTCTATTGTGTCAACTCCGACAAGAGGATCCTTCTTAGCATAATCAACCGCAATCTTATAGCCATAATAAATTACGCGCAATTGTTCAAGTGATTCAATATTTTCAAGAGCACAAGGTTCCATTTTTACGTAATCTCTGATAAATCCTGCTCTGTATGCATAGATACCAATATGTCTAGCATGCCCCTCTAACGCTGCCATATTGCCAGCTCTAAAGTTATTTCTTTCATATGGGATTGGAGCACGACTAAAATATATTGCCTCTCCTTTCTCATTCATAATAACTTTTACACAATTTGGATTAAAAACATCTTCTCCTGAAGTTTTTGCACACAACGTTGACATCGAAGCTTCAGAATTTGCAAGTAGCTCCGCAACTTGTAAAATATTTTCTGGAGGAATCAGAGGTTCATCACCTTGAACGTTTACAACTATTTCATCATCCTTGAGATTCAACTTTTCAACAACTTCTGCAATACGCTCTGTACCGGAATTATGTTCCTTAGAGGTCATACAATATTCAGCATTTGCAATTTTACATACGTTAGCAATTCTTTCATCATCAGTTGCAACAATAACCCTTTGAGCTCCAGCTTTTAATGCCTTTTCAACAACTCTTTCAATCATTGTTTTACCACAAATATCCATTAAAGGCTTACCTGGCAATCTAGATGAGCTATATCTAGCAGGAATTATTACTATATAATTCATTTTTTAATTCTAACCTTATCAATTTTCAACATTAGCTTTTCATAAAATGCAGAGTCTATTTCAGCACATACACCAACAACGAAGCAATTATCAAGCTTATAAGATTGATATTTAACCATATCCTTTTCTGTCATTAGAAGTGGCCACTGCTCCTTAGCATGTTTTATTTCATCAATACTAACCTTAACATGATCTCCAACTTTTATAGTTTCAACTACCTTGTAACCAAGAGATTCAACTGTACGATAAAATCTATTAGGATCACCAATGCCTGCTAAGCAACAAACTTCTGAACCATCATTTAACTGAGATTTTTTATCTAAAGCATAAGGTTTATTTGCTCTTAATTGCATAGCATATTCGCCAATTTTAGATTCACCACCGTTAACAATTCTAAAATCAACTTGTTGTAGACGAGAAACACCTTCACGTAAAGGACCTGCTGGTAACAAATAACCATTACCTTGTCTACGTAAACCATCGCTTACAACAATTTCAATATCTCTTCCCATTGCATAATGTTGCAATCCGTCATCTGTAAGAATTACATCAACATCATTCTCAACATACTTAATTGCTCTCACTCGAATTGGATCAATCACAACCCGAACACCAGCTCTCAGAGCTATAAGTTTAGGCTCATCACCAGATTCATCAATTGGAGAATTAACGCTTACTTCATAAGGATATACTGGTGGTTTTGCCCTATAACCTCTGCTAACTACAGCAACTCTCATTCCACGTTTACTTAAAAAATCAGCTAAGGCAATCACAACAGGAGTTTTACCATTACCACCTGTCATAATATTGCCAACAACAATTACAGGAACTCGACTGTGGTACACCTTAAAAATTTTTAAACAATAACATAAACGTCTAATATTAGTTATTAACCAATAAAGTACACTTAATGGCAGTAAAACATACGTCCAAAAATTTTTCCCAAACCAACACCTTTCAACAAAGCTTTGCATTATTTATCAGCCTGTCTAGATAATTGATAATAACAGCCCTTTAGTTCTAGTAAATCATTGTGAGTACCTTTTTCCACAATATTGCCTTCATCAAGAACTATTATTTCGTCTGCATTTTTTATTGTTGTTAATCTATGAGCAATAACCAAAGTTGTACACTTATTAGAAAGTCTAGCCAAAGCCTCTTGAATTTTACTTTCAGATTCATTGTCAAGAGCAGAGGTAGCCTCATCAAGTATTAATATCTGTGATTTACGTAAAAGAGCTCTAGCAATTGCTATTCTTTGACGTTGTCCACCTGAAAGGTTACCACCATTTTCACCTAACATTGTGTCATAACCGTTTGGTAAATTAACAATAAATTCATCAGCATTTGCCAACTTTGCAGCTTCTATTATTTGCTTACGAGTAAATTTACCATGAGCAGCATAAGCAATATTATTTGCTACCGTATCATTAAATATATGTACCATTTGCGATACAAGAGCAATGTTACTACGCAAAGATGGCAAACAATAATCATTTATATTCACATTATCAATAATAATTTCACCATCTTGTATGTTATAAAATCTTGTTAATAATGATGCTATTGTTGTTTTACCAGACCCACTACGACCAACTAGAGCTACAGTTTTTCCTAAAGGAACATTAAATGATATATTTTTTAAAGCTTTTTCGTACGTATCAGGATATGAAAAACAAACATTTTTAAATTCAATACCAGATTTTATCGGTTCTGCAACCGTCTTAACACCGAGGTCTTCCTCTGAAGGTTCTTCAATAACATTAAACAAGCTTTGACAAGCAGCAACACCACGTTGAAAATTATTGTTTACTTGCATTAATGTTTTTAATGGTCTTAAAAGCATCATTATAGATGTAACCATCATAGTGAAAGTACCAGTAGAAATTGAAGATAAAATTTCAGGTTGTGTAGCTAAAAATAATAGAAAAGCCAAGCCACATGATGCAAAAATCTGTACTACAGGAGCTCCTATTGCACCAACTTTTACTAAACGCATATTCTGATAACGAACTTGATTGCTGACATTCGCAAATCTTTTACGTTCATCATCCTGACCTTGAAACATTAGAACTTCTGTATGGCCTTTCAACATTTGTTCTATTGATATTGTAATATCACCCATGGCACCTTGGATATTTCTACTAGCTTTTCTAAAACTTTTAGAAATTTTACTAATGGTAATTCCAACTACTGGCCCTACTACAAAGAAAATTAATGATAACTGCCAACTTTGCCAAAACATTAAACATAATAAACCAACAACTGTAGCACCTTCTCTAATCAAAGCTACTAATGCTGAGCTAGCTGTTGAACTTACTTGTGAAGCGTCATACGTAATTTTAGCAATTAACTCGCCTGTTTTATGTTTATCAAAATACGTTTTAGGCATTGAAACTAGTCTAGCGAAAACCTTCTGTTGCAGATCCATAACAACATTATTTCCACATAAACTCATAAAATATTCACTTAGAAAGTGACATATTCCTCTACCAATAACAATAAAAACTACTACAAAAGGAATCCAAAATAAAACCCTTGGTTCATGGCCTGTTAAACCATTATCTATAAGAGGTTTAATTTGGTAAACGAATAACGTATCCACGACAGCATATCCAAGCATTCCTAAAATCGCAATAATTAAGCTAAATTTATATGGGATAACAAATTTCATTAGCTTTTTCAGTACTTGCAGACTACTTGCATCTTCTTGTTTATTATCAATATGTGTTTGTTTTGTCATCTTTAATCCATAAAATTACAAAGTCATCTGCAATTATAACCGATTTTAGAGATTCACTAACAAATACAACAAAATTAACTAGTAAATATTATCCTATGCGTTTAATGAATCATAACTAATACATCTAACATAATAATTTTTTCATTTTAAGCTCCTTAAAACGCAAAAAGCTTTGCTTTTTTTTTTCATAAACATAAAATGTGCTGTGTGTTATAAACGTATGACACTTAATTTATTGAAGATATTTGAATATATGAATGCAAAAAAAAATAGCCATTTAACAAAAACTCCTATATCTGGTTTGACTTGTAGTAATTGTCTTGTGCGCGCAACATGTCCATCACCAAATAAAGCAGATGAAGCAATAGAAGAACTTAGTGCTATTATTGAACGTAACAAATCTACTGTGCAAAAAGGTGCAATCATATATCAAGCTGGAGACGAATTCAAAAATCTATATGCCATTCGTAGTGGTAGTGTAAAAATATATTCCATTAATGAACAAGGTGATGAACAAATAACAAGTTTTCACATGTCTGGCGATTTAATTGGCTTTGATGCTATTGCTGATAACGAACATCTTTCCTTTGCACAATCTTTAGAAACTACATCTATAAGTGAAATACCTTTTACAGAAATAATGCATTTAGCAGCCCAAAAACCATGCTTAAATCTCCATTTGCTAAAATTGATAAGTACAGAAATTTCTACTAAAAAAAATTTAATGATGATGATTTCTAAACAAACAGCAGAACAAAGACTAACTTCTTTTCTTCTCCATTTGTATAAAAATTTAGCTCGTCGCAATTTAGCAGGCCAAGAAATAAAGCTCACTATGACTAGATATGAAATAGGAAATTATATTTCATTAACTGTAGAAACAATAAGTCGTTTACTAACTAAACTACGCAAAGAACAAATTATTGAAGTTCATGGTAGATATATTTCAATTTTAGATATTGATAAACTTCATCGCATACTACAAGGTAATCTCTTGTAAACAACTTTTATTAAAATCATTGTGTAAATACTCATTTAAAAGCTGTTATTAATTACTTCTAATTCACAATTTTAATAAAATTCACAAAAAAATATTAACAAGGTGAGTTTCTTCAAGCCACGTTTTAAATTATTGCCATAAAATGAAATTATGAATAACTCGTAAAACGAGGTGCTATATGCGTAAATATCGTAATATCTTAGTAATAGTTGAATCTCAAATGAATCAACAAATTGCTCTTCAACGAGCTTTAGAAATTGCTAAATTTTCTCCAGATACCAAAATAACAGCATTTTTGGCCATATATGATTTTTCATATGATCTAACTTCAGTACTTTCACTAGAAGACCAAGTTAATATGAAAAATGGTATTGTTCAAGCAAATGAAAAATGGCTTGAAGATGAACTGTGTAAATATAAAGGTGAATATCCCTTAATTAATAGTAAGGTGGTATGGCAAAGGAACATTGCGGAATCAATACTTCAAGAAATACAAAGAGATGATTATGATCTTATCCTTAAATCTTCTGAAGAACATGGCTTTTTAGATACAGTTTTATTTACACCTTTGGATTGGCAATTACTTAGAAGTTCTTCAATACCTGTATTATTAGCCAAAGAGCATTGTTGGGATAAAGGTGCTGTAATTTTAGTAGCTCTAAATTTTGCAGACAATAATGACAAACATCAGCGCTTAATGAATATTCGTCTTTTACGTAATGCTCAAGAACTTGCCACTCTCATTGATGGCAACATTCATTTAATAAATGCTGCACCTCCGGTAATTCCAGCTGCTGTAGTAGAAATCCCAGGCTTTTCACCAGATATCTACTCAGAAGCATTATTAAAACATAACAAAGAACAAATTGAACTATTTGCAAACAGACATCGTATTCCTACAAAGAACTGTCATGTTAAGGAAGGACAACCTGATGATGTTATTCCAGAACTCGCTGCAGAACTTAATGCTTGTGCAGTTTTAATTGGCAATGAGGGAAGATCAGGAATCAGTGGAGCCATTATAGGCAATACTTGTGAACAAATTGTTGACGATCTTAATTGCGATCTTTTAGTTATAAAAAGTAATGATTCATAACCATGCATGTTTTTTAAAAGCTAGAATAAGTCAAAATCACATAAAATACTTATATAAATTGCAAAAAAGAAGAGTTAAAACATTCTCTTCTTTTTTTATATACAAATCTGATATTTAAGAAGTGGTTCAAAATACATTTTAAACAAATATTAGATATTTTTTTGTAAATTAAAATACAAAATCATACTTATCAGTATCTAACAAATGACTTAATGTGATATCACGTAAGGCCTTAAACATTATTTCACTTCTACCATGATATTTCTTATCCCAATTAATAATCATAGACTTTATTTCAGATCTCATTTTATTCTCAACCATAGCACACATCGCTTTAGGTAATAATGGATACTCTCTAGCCTCAGATAATTTTATAATATCACGTTCTCTACAATATGCTAATGGACGAATTACCACATGTTTGTCATCATCAGTTTTTAATTTAGCAGGCATTGCCTTTAATTTTCCAGCATAAAATAAATTCAAAAAAAATGTTTCTAAAATATCATCTGCATGATGTCCAAGAGCAATTTTAGTTGCGCCAATTTCACTCGCTACACGATATAAAATACCCCTTCTCAACCTTGAGCACATTGAACATATTGGTTTACCTGTTTCAATTTTACTTTTAATTAAACCATAAACATCTTCATTTATAACATGATATTCTAATCCCGTTTTCTTTAAGTAATCTTCAACTATTCCGTCTGGATACAATGGAAATTTTGCATTTAAATGCACAGGAATCAATGTAAAATCTATAGGCGCACTTCTTTGCAAACTTTGTAAAATTTCTAGTAGTGCATAACTATCTTTACCACCAGACATACAGACCATTACCCTATCACCATCTTTTATCATCTGAAAATCTGCTATTGCACTACCTGTTGCGTGACGAAGACGTTTCATAACTTTATTGGTATTGTATATTTGCTTTGAGGTATCCATAAAAATCCAATTATTAATAATTTTTTTAGAAGTTTAATCTAGTAAAATATTCTATGCAAGTAATTGATATCAATATCTACTAAATAAGTAGATATTAAACTTAATAAACAATTGTTTGTATTTTTTTAATATACAATCATACAAAAACATTAAAAAAAAACAGCCGTTAAAATATTCAACAGCTGTTTAAGAACAAATCTAAAATATGAATTTATTGCCATTTTTTAAATAATTCTTGATCTAGATTTGATGTGATATACCACTTACGACTTCCACTATCCCATCTAGCACCTAAAGATTTAGCTTCATCTTTTTCAGCATATGGTACTTTTAAATATATACGCTCTTGTGAAGATGAATTATTCTGTTGATTATAACCACTGAATCCATACGTAGCTGTAGTTTGCTGAGAATGTGACACAGTAGGTCTTTCATTAACAAAATCACCTGTAGTTCCTAAAGAATTGTCATAATCAGACGGCAAAACATTCACGTCATCTTTTGGCAATTCAGCACTGAAATAATCAAATTCAGTAAAAGGTATACTCTCTTCACTGAAATCACGCAGCTGCTTTTCAGTTTCGTTTCTAGGAACGATAATTTCACATTCATCCGACTGAATTGACATAAAAACTCCTAGTTAAATTATTTACTTTCTGTAAAAATTAACTTTTCTCTTAATGATGAGCCCATCTTAAAGCTAACCACATTTCTACTATCTATTTCATAAGCCTGACCTGTTTTAGGATTACGACCAGGACGCTGATTTTTTGAGCGTACTAAAAAACTACCGAATCCAGATAAATTCAATTCTTCAGGAGTTTCTATAACGCTTGACATATATTCAAAAAAGTCATTAACAAATGCCTTTGCTTGATACATGTCCAATTTTTCCTTGTTAACGAGATTTTCAATTAAAACATTTTTAGTAATTGATTTTGCCATTATTTTATATTCCGTGTATTTATGAGCCAGTATGCAAACTGGCTCTTATAATAATTAGTCTCTAAGCTCTGCTTGCAATTCCTTATTTAACCCTGAAATAATCGCATCAGTAACTGCTGTTACGTCTACATCTTCAAGAGTTCTTTCTGGAGTTTGCATTGTAATACTAAAAGCTAAGCTTTTCTTGTTTTCTGCCAAACCTTCACCTTCGTAAATATCAAAAACATTTACGTTGGTAACCAATTTTCCACCATTTCTACTAACTGAATCAATAACATCATTAGCTGAAACTTCTCTATCTATAACAATAGCAAAATCTCTGCGAATTGATGGGAATTTTGATACTTCAGTATATGCTGGTAATTTTCTTTCTTTGAGAACACTCATTTTCATTTCAAATAAAAATACGTGCTGCTTCAAACCTAATTTCTTTTCAACTAAAGGATGAATAAGTCCTATATAACCTATTTCTACACCTTTGTGCAAAATTATAGCACTTACACCTGGGTGTAATGCAGGAATATCACACTTTTTGAAAGTAAAACTATCTTCATCGCTTGTGATACCAATTAAACTTTCAACATCACCCTTAAGATCAAAGAAATTAAATGCCCTGCTCTTACCAGACCAATGTTCGTCACTTAAATTGCCACATATAACACCAGCAATCATTTCCTCTTGACGAATGCCATTTTCAGCAGATTCATCAGGAATAAATGTTAAACCAGATTCAAATAACTTCATTCGTGTCATTTGACGATTTAGATTATAAGCAACAGTACTTATTAAACCAGTCCATAAAGTAGTACGCATTGCTGACATTTCAGCAGAAATCGGTGATGGTAACACTATAGCTTTTACTTCAGGATTAATTGTAGCTAATGCCTTTGGCTCAACAAAACTATATGTAACCACTTCATGATAACCAAGATCTGATAATAAAGACTTTATTGCATAAGTCTTAACTTCTGCTTCAGGCTGAGCAATCATACGTAATGGAGCAACAGGATCACAATTAGGAATGTTGTCATAACCATAAACACGAGCAATTTCTTCACAGATATCCACAGGAATAGCTATATCATAACGCCAACTTGGACTTTGCACTGTTATATATGAGTTATCAACTAATTTAGGTTCCATCCCTAGACGAGTTAAAATATCTAATTGAGTATCTACTGGAATTTCAATACCAATAACATCTTTAACAAGCTTTAATGGAACATTTATTGAATTCCTTAATGGCAAATATTCCTTGTTAAATACTTCATTAATCGGACCAGCTGAACCACCACATATTTCTAACAAGAATGCTGTTGCACGATTCATTGCTTCTTGTTGAATTGTATAATCAACACCTCTTTCGTAACGATGTGATGCATCAGTTGCAAGGCTATAGCTACGAGCACGATTCTTTATTGCAAATGGAGCAAAGAACGCTGATTCAAGCATAATATCAGTAGTACTAGACTTAACACCACTTGCTAAGCCTCCGAAAATACCAGCTAAAGCCAACGGACCATTATCATCAGCAATAATAAGAGTATCTTCGTGTAACTCAACATCTGTCTCATCTAAAAGCACTAAATGTTCACCATTTTTAGCATTTCTTACACAAATCTTACCTTGCAATGAATTTAAATCAAAAGCATGCATTGGCTGACCTAATTCAAGCATTACGTAATTAGTCACATCAACTACAGCATCAATACTTCTAATATTAGCTCTGCGAAGTCTTTCCTGCATCCAAACAGGGCTACTCTTCGAAAGATCTAGTCCTTTTAGTACTCTTGATAAATATCTTGGACAAGCTTCTTTAGCCTCAACTTCAACAGGGAAACTATCAGATATAGTAGCATCTACTTCAGCAATTTCAGGATAGTTAACGTCAGCTTTAGTTAATACACCAAACTCACGAGCTAAGCCTCTAAGACTTAAACAATCGGCTCTATTTGCAGTTAAATCAACTTCAATTGCCTTATCATTTAATTGTAGATAATCATGTAAATCAGTACCTACTTTAGCATCAGATGGAAACTCAATAATTCCAGATCCATCTTCTCTTAAACCCAATTCTTTGTACGAACACAACATACCGTTTGATGGCACGCCACGTAACTTTGCTGGCTTAATTTTAAAATCACCTGGTAACACAGCACCGACTTTAGCACAAGCTACTTTTAACCCTACTCTACAGTTAGGAGCACCACATACTATATCTAAAATCTCAGTGCCAACATCAATTGTTGTAACATGAAGATGATCTGAATCAGGGTGTTCAACACATGTTTTAACTTCGCCAATTACAACATTTGAAAAAACACCAGTAACATCATCGACTGAATCAACCTCGAGACCGGCCATAGTTATAATATCTGATACTTGATTAGCATCCAATGTATTTGGCACAAGGTCATCT
Organism: uncultured Enterobacterales bacterium; assembly: GCA_964615195.1. GTDB lineage: Bacteria > Pseudomonadota > Gammaproteobacteria > Enterobacterales > Succinivibrionaceae > HGM20899. Next base: position 29,471 of record CAZTNG010000005.1, on the reverse strand, counting down.
AACCATAATTTATTAAATCTCATTTAAATGCTCCTACTTACCAAACTGCTTAAGGAAACGTAAATCATTTTCAAAAAATGCTCTTAAATCATTTACTCCATAACGTAACATTGTTAATCGTTCAACACCTAAACCGAACGCAAAGCCATGATATTTTTCAGGGTCTACACCAACATTTTCAAGCACTTTTGGATTAACCATACCGCAGCCTAAAACTTCTAGCCATTTACCATTTTTACCCATTACATCTACTTCAGCTGAAGGTTCTGTGAATGGGAAATATGATGGACGGAATCTAACCTGAAGTTCTTCTTCAAAGAAATTAGTTAAAAAGCTATGCAATATTCCTTTCAATTCTGTAAAAGAACTATGTTCATCAATAAGTAAACCTTCAACTTGATGGAACATTGGAGTATGGGTCATGTCATAATCAGGTCGATAAACTCTACCTGGTACAATTATACGAATTGGAGGCTTTTGATTTTCCATTGTACGAATTTGTACACCTGATGTCTGAGTTCTAAGAAGCAAATTATCATTAAAATAAAATGTATCATGATCAGAACGAGCTGGATGATCAGGTTCTATACAAAGTGCATCAAAATTATGGAAACAATCTTCTATTTCTGGTCCTGAAGCAACACTGAAACCTAAAGCTCCAAAAATATCTTCAATACGTTTGATAGTTCTAGTTACAGGATGTAAAGAGCCACATTCCGGCTTATTACCAGATAAAGTTATATCCACTGCTTCTGCAGCTAATCTCTTATCCATAGCTTGCTTAACTAATAAATCGCGCTTAGCATTTAAAGCATCAACAACCTTGGTCTTAGCTACATTTATAACAGCACCACGAGCAGGTCTATCTTGAGGAGATAAAGCACTCAAGCCTTTCATTTGCTCTGTAAAAAAACCTTTTTTTCCTAGATATTCGATGCGGATTGCTTCGAGGGCAACTTCTTCAGTTACAGCAGAGACCTGCGCTATTGCTTTAGCTACTAGCTCTTCTAAATTATCCATAAATTCCTCTTTACATGAGTACATAAAAAACAGATCCGAGCTAAAGCAAAGATCTGTTCCTAATTAATCTTGTTAAACACAGTTGTGCAAATTATACTTTGCTTTGCTAATAAAGACAATTAAAGCATAATCTATAACAATACTTAACGAATTACAATAATACTTGGTGACTTGATATCACTGTCATTGCTTGCACTATTAACAATTTCACCTGTTTTATTTAAATTTACATTTTCTGGTCTGCCCAAATAATATCCTTGGCACAAATCAACACCTAAATCAGCCATTATCTTGAATTCTCTAGCTGATTCAATGTTTGTTGCAACTGTAGTAATGCCTAATCCTTTTGCAATCATAATCATTGCTTTAACAATTACTATATTAGAATTTTTAGTATCAATTTCTTTAGAAAATTCAGGAGAAATTTTCACATATGAAAAAGGAAGAGATCTTATTAACTTGAGTGAATTACCACCACTTCCAAAGTTATCTAAAGCAAATTGAACACCAATTTTTCTAAAACGATTCATCACACTAGATACAATTTCAATTTTATTAAAAATTTGCGTTTCACGTAATTCAAAACATAATTTTCCACGCAAATGAATAGACTCATGAACCATGCTATAAATCTTATTTAATAAAGCTACGTCACAAATTGTCTCATAGCTTATGTTCACAAAAATACGTGATATATTTTTTAATAAACGACCATCATTTGCACCATACGTTGAAATTAATCTAGAAACCATCCATTCATCAATTTTTGGCATAATATTAAATTTATCAACATATTCTAAGAAATCAGCAGGTTCTATAACATTTCCATCAATGTCATTGATACGTGCAAATAATTCAAACATTGGCACATTTGCCGCAACTGAAATAGAATCAATTTTTTGTCTAACAGCCAAAATACAATCTTTATCTAGAGCTTTTAAAATCTTAGTAATCATCTGTACATTTTGCGTATATTTCACAAATCTAGAATTTGATTGTGAATATAAATGTATCGTATTAGGACCTAATTCCTTTGCTATGTTGCAAGCGGTATCAGCATATGATAATAGCATCGAAATATTATTATTTGCCTCTGAAAGATCCACGATACCTATATTAACAACTATTGTATAAATATTTTCACCGCAGATAAAACGTAATGATGATAAGCCTGAACGCCAAATTTCTGCATAACTTAAAGTTTCGTCAATATAACTATTGGACATTATAATGGCGAACTCATCACCATTTAATCTAATTATTTCATATTTATCTTTTACATTATTTTTTAAATAATTAGCAATAGTTCGTAAAAAATCATCCCCAGCAGAATGCCCTGATGAATCATTAATATATTTAAAATTATCAACACGTATAAAGCACAAATAATCTCTACCCATGCCTGATTGTTCCGCATTCTTGCGAGCATATAAGGCTGACAAAGCTCCTAGCATATAACGACGATTATAAGTACCAGTGGTTTCATCATGATTAGCCACAAAATCTAATTGGTTTTGATAATCCTCATTCTTTGTTAGGTCAACAGACTCGCCTTCTATAATCAGAGCATTATTTATATCCTCTGACACTCGTAAATTAATCATTGCACTGATTGCTTTACCTGAAACGTGCTTAAGTTGAAGTTCTTTCTTATCACAAATGCTCTCATATTGGGAAATGTTACCACTTGATTTCAATGTCTCAACGTGACCTAAGAGAGTAGAAACTAATTGTTCAAAATCGCGAGGATTAACACATAGTGATTGAAAATTTACTATTTTTGCAGAATTAAACGATTTAATATTTTCATAACCTAGGAACTTACAAAAAGCAGGATTTACTTGCTTAATTTCACCTTCCATTGTCAACGAAAACATGCCTTCACTAGAAAAATTAAGCATTTGTAAATAACGTTTATTTCTCAAATTAGCATTTCTTGTTATGCGTAAACGATTTTGTTTTTCTTGATATGTTCGATATCCTAAAGATATTGAAATAACCATACCAGCAGAAATTGCCACTATAGAAAAAGTAACTTTAGAATAAAAATCACCTGATAAAGCGCCAACCATGCAAAGAAATGGAATTGTACTGCCTATTAAGAAACATACTAATGAACATACATAACCTAAATGTACTAAATTACCTTGCTTTAAAGAAACACCGACAAGTAATAAAGACCAAATAAGCATTAAGCTTAAACTTAAAATGATTACTTGCAAGGATACATAAACAGGTATAAACCATGATGCAATAGCACAACCAATCAAACCTACAGAAAATGCAATTGTTACATTTCGATTTAGTTTATTAAATTTTGTAAAAATATATTCAGATACCGACAGTAATAGACCTAGTTGCATTGTAAAATTAGAGCAAAGGAATAACTTTAATATATCAACATGATCAATTAATCCTGAAAATATTGTCATGTAACTTCCTGTAAGCCACTGACAAATAGTTATTGATGAGGTAAAAATTGTGTAATATAAAAATCTAAACTCATGAATAAATAAAAACATTACTAAAGAATATAAACACACCAATAACATAATACCAGTGATCATACCATTCGTAATTTTTTCAATAGCATCACTTCTGCTATAACGACTTACATCAGCAAGCTTTACCTCTAATAATGCATCAAAATGGCTATTTACCTTAATATATATGTACTTTATATCTTTATTATCAATACTTATAGGAAAAGAAAACGTTCCTGAAGGATAAGGTTTTGAGCCTAATCCACGGTCGATACCAGTATACCAAACCCTCTCTAATGCACCATGAGAGTTACGCATAAACAAATCGACTTTATTCAAAAAAGGATTATTTAGAGAAAGAATAACATCCTGCTTATCCCCAGAACGATTATTAAGTTGAAATCTTAACCAAGTAGTATATGAGTCTTTAGTATTAATAAAATCAAACTCACCAGCCACAGGTTTTTGCCATATGCGCTCATTTTGAACCTCCCACGGCCACGACGCTTCAGCATAACCATTTGCCATTTGTACTTGATTAGTTATATTTCTATTCGTATGTGTATCATTAATATAAATCACAGGCATAGCCCATGCGTTACTAATGAATAACGATAATATAATGAATAATGCTACTTTTATGAAAGTACATGTACGCATCAATCTTCCCTAAAATATTCAGCTTTTAAAAAACAAAATACTAAAAATATACACCTTCTTCCCGTAGTGAAAATGTAATAAGGTCTTTAGTATTCGCACATTAATTTATAATAATTCTTTGAATTATATCACACTTTTATGAAAACGATACCCTTGCAAGAAAATTTATGTAAACTACTGTATTAATTTACGAAATCAACATTAAACAATTATTAATTATAAATAATTTAGCAAATTTATAATATAATTTTTTATTTTTGATTAATATTAAATTAACATTTAAAATTGAACACTAAAATATTTTAGGTTAATTACTTAATTTTCAATAACAAGCATTTAAAATGCTCCATATCTAATTGGATTGTGTTATGTTTAAATTTCTCAAATTTGTATTTTTTTTACCACCTCTTATTCTAGTAATAATATTAACAATCCAAATGATTTTCTATTTTTTGTTTCCAAATAGCATTAGCTTAGTTAACATCATATTTTCTGCATTATTTTTTATTTCATTTGTTTTACTTTCCTTTTTGGCAGCTTTACATTTCTTTAAAAATCATACCCAAATAGCCCCTTTCACTTTAAATGCTAAAATAATTTTTTCAAATGGCGTTTTTAAACTATCACGAAATCCTATGTATTTATCATTAGTTTTATTTTTAATCTCTTTTGGTTCAATTTTTTGTCCACTTGCATTAATTATAACAATTCCAATTTTAATATTATCTCTACTACCTGAAATACATCGTGAAGAAAAATTCATGCTTAATCGTTTTGGGAGTGAATACCAAAATTATTGTAATAAAGTTGGTAGATGGTTATAAAATCAATTATTTAAGATATTTTTATCACTTAAAAAAAACTAAACTTAATAATAACAAGCTATTACTATCCATTAATGCTGATAATTCATCTATAATGTGGTAAAATTCGCTTCGGTTTGAGGTGTTCACCATACACCGTAGATTGCGTGTAAATAATACGCAATAAATTCATTTTAAAGCTCACAGACATGTTCCTCAAGGTAAGCTTAAACAGAGCCTTAGCCTCATGTTCACAAAGGAATTAATCATGACTTCAACTGTTGAAAAAACTGTATTAGTTATCAACTGCGGCAGTTCATCTGTAAAATTTGCTATCGTAAATCCTGCTGACGGCCACGTATACCTTAATGGTATTGCCGAAGCACTATCTCTCCCTGATGCTCGTATTGATTGGCGTTTTGAAGGCCAAGAAAAACAAAAAGCAAGTTTAGGCGCAGGTGCAGACCATAATATTGCAATAGCTTTTCTCAATAATAATGTATTAGCTACACGTCAAGACCTCCTAAGCTCAATATGCGCTGTTGGTCATCGTATTGTTCAAGGTGGTGAACTTTATAGTGAACCTACTCTAGTAACAGATGAAGTTGAAGCAGGTATTGAAAAATGCATTCCTTTTGCTCCTCTTCATAATCCAGCACATCTTATCGGTATTCGTGCTGCGCGCAAAGCTTTTTCTAATGTTCCTCATGTAACAGTATTTGATACAGCTTTCCACCAAACAATGCCTCCTGTAGCTTATCGCTTTGCAATTCCTGAAGAACTTTATACTAAGTATGGTATCCGTCGCTATGGTGCACATGGTACTTCTCACTATTACGTAACACACCAAGTAGCCAAAGAATTAGGCCGTGATGTTAATGACTTTAATGTAATTACTTGTCACTTAGGTAATGGTGCTTCAGTTTCAGCTGTTAAGAATGGCAAATGTTTAGATACATCTATGGGTTTAACTCCTTTAGACGGTTTAGTAATGGGCACTCGTTGTGGCGAAATCGATCCTTCTGTAGTATTTTTCATGTGTGATGTACTAGGATATAAGGTTGAAGATGTTCGCGAAATTTTCAACAAGAAATCTGGTTTAATGGGTATTTCAGGTGTAACCTCTGATTGGAGAGGTATTACTGAAGGCTATGAAGCTCATGAAGAAAAAGCAACTCTTGCTTTTGAAATGTTCTGCTACAGATTAGCAAAATTTATCGCTTCTTACTACGTTCCTTTAGGAACAGTAGATGCAATCGTATTTACTGGTGGTATCGGTGAAAATTCTTTCTTAATGCGTAAGCGTGTTATCGAATACCTTCCAAAGGTATTTGGTGTGAAGATCAATGATCAATTAAACGAAAAAGCACGTGCATTCCTAGGTGGTCGTGGTCCTATTAGTACACCAGATTCACAAGTTAAGGTTGTAGTTGTTCCTACAAATGAAGAATTAGTAATTGCACAAAGTGCATTTAAATTTGTGAAATAATTTCATTAAAAAATGTAGCCATGGCGTGATATATTCACGCCATTTTTGTATTTATTACGTACATAAATAACTCTTTAACTTTTTCCCTTTTAAAAGTGATACTCTCTCCAAAAATATCAATGTTATTTATATAAAAGATCGTTCTAATTATTCTTACTTTGATAAAATATATATTAAATTTTTGATCACGGGATAAAATAATGTCTTCCTTTTACGAGAATATTCATACAGCAAAAAGTAATAGAAATAAAATGATAACAATATTCTTTGTTGGTTATTTCGTTATTTGCTTAGCATTAAGCGCAACATTAGCAGTTATTACATATTATTTATATGATGAACAATCTACTACCAATAATTCCCAAGAAGCCTTTCAAGAAACAATAGCGATACTTCCTTACTTTGTTGCCACATGCTTTGCTATAGTTTCAGTAATTATCGCAGTAAGCTTTCTTATTAGCGCATCTAAATTAAAAAAAGGAGCAAGCTTTATTGTTGAAGAAACTGGAGCAAAGTCTTTAAATTTTGTTATTAGCTGTAAGAATAAAACTAAAAAAATTGATGATTTAACGGATTTTGAAAAAGAAAACTTAAAGCATATAACCAAAAACGACCTACAAAGATTATGTAATGTTGTGCAGGAAATGTCTATTGCAAGCTGCATTCCTATGCCAAATATATATATAGATCTAAATAACAGAAGCATCAACGCATTTGCTGCTGGCCTTTCCACAAAAGATGCAGTAATTTGTGTTACTGTTGGAACGTTAAAAAAGCTTAATCGTAGCGAACTTCAAGGCGTTATAGCACATGAATTCAGCCATATATGTAACGGAGATATGCGTAATTCAATGAATGCTATTTCCTTAATTTTTAGTATGACCGCTGTTTATTGTATTGGAATAGAGTTATTACGTTTTTTTTCCCATTCATCAACTTCAAGCTCTAGCTCAAATAAAAAAGGAAAAGGAATATTATATATATATCTAATAGCTATAACATTAATAGTATTTGGATTTTTAGGTAAAATTTTTAGTGAATTAATGCAATTAGCTATTTCTCGCAGAGCTGAATATTTAGCTGATGCCACTTCTGTAAAATATACTCGCAATCCTTTTGGATTAATGAATGCACTTAATAAAATTAAAGTTGTAAATCAACAAGAAATAAATACTAATAATTCAACTTTAAGCCACATGTATTTTGCAAATAATAGTTGTTCTTGGTTAGATACTCATCCACCACTAGATAATCGTATTGATGCTATTGCCCAAATAGCCCATGGTATGCCTGAAACGGTGGGTAAGCTATATACTTTTAATTCAGATGAAATTGCTGATGTACAAGAAAAAGAAAATTCTAACGGTTCTTCATTATTTAATTTAAGCTCATTGAACGACAATCAAGCTGAAATTTTAACCACTGTACTTACAGCAGCTGAAGCACTTGACAAGAATAAGCCTCAAATAAAGCAAACAGAAAAAGCTGTAGCTAAGACTAAAAACTTAGTATTAGCAAAATATGATACAGTTATTGCGAATGCAATAATGTCTTGTTGCGAAAATTCAACTAATTATACAAATGCTATAACTAAATTACAGTTATTAACAAGCCCTAATTTTGTGAATAATTCCTTTGATGATAAGGCTAAGTCTATTTTTACTCTTATCCAAATCTACAAAGATGGTGACGACGCTGAACGCAAATACATAAATAAAAGTATAGAAAAGGCATTAACAAATACTCTCGCAAAAATAGTGCTTGAAGTAAGCCTTTATTTGTCCATACCACCACAGAATTATCATGTACCATTAGGTTTATATAGTGATGCATTAACAACTATTTATAGCTACATTATAAGTATAAACAAATTATCTAACCAAAAAGATAAAGAAAAAGCACTTGCAAAAGCCTTAACTAGTGCGAATATCAGTGCAAATACATTGATAACAAACATCACTCTGACTAAATTAAAAGAACATTTAAAACTTATACGTTATGTACCAATAGATTACAAGGAACGTTTTTACAAAGGCCTTGATATTGCTATTAAAAGTGATGGTAACCTATCTTATGAAGAAACATTATTCCTTTTATTTTCAAAAGTTATAGAACCTTCAATGAAGATAAATGGTAATAAATTTGAAACCGATACTACATATGCAGATGAGCAAATCAACTTTAATAATATAACAGGTGATTTCCTTGGTTCATGTATTAATATAAACACAATTCATACTTTAAACATAAATAATGCATGCACATTAAACCAAACATTAAAGCCTGCAACTAGCGCTTTGACATTAGAAGAACTATCTACAAAACTTAATGCTTTTGGTTATGTACTAAAATCTGCGACAAAAGAACAAAGAGGTGAACTGAGAATATTACTTAATGAATTAATTAATTTAGAAAGTACTAATATCCTACCTTATTTAACATATATTTTGCTAAATTCTAAATATAATGGACTGTTAAAAACAGTACCTTTACCAAAATTCACTGAAAATGCACATGTTATATATTGCTACATTGCTCAGAATAGCGTACTAAATCCTAACATAAATCCTCAATTTATTTTAGATACAGCTATGGAAGCTGCAGATTTACCACACTTGCCATTTGAAATACAACAATTAGAACGATTGCAACAGGCTTTTTCATTTATGCAAGGTATTAAAATTGAATTAAAGAATAGAGTTATGCTTGGTATAGAAGCAGCTATTAAAGCTGATGGAAATATTTCTACTGAAGAAAACTTCATTCTCGTATTCAGCAGGTATTTGCTAAACAACTAATATAATAAAAATGACCAGAACACTCTAGTATTCTGGTCTTTTTAAATTATTTATGTATGAAAAATTGTTAAACACTTTTAAAGTATTTTGGTATAAGCTATTTTCCTGATAACTCTTGAGCAGGATGTACTCTTGACGAAACCCAAGACGGAATCAATGAAGCTAATAAACTCAATGAAACAGCTACTCCAACAACTAATAAAACATCCATTGTGTGTACTTCGGATGGTACAAAATCTATAAAATATACATCACTGTTTAGTATTTGAAAACTAAAAATATTTTCTATTGTTTTTAAAATTACAGTTAGATTTAAAGCTGTGATTATACCAATTACCGCCCCACAAATAGTTCCTAAACAACCACTAATAGCACCTTGCACAATAAAAGTCAGCATTACTGATATACGGCTATAACCCATTGACAACAAAATTGCAATTTCTGAACGTTTTTCATTAACAGCCATAATCAGATTTGAAACTATATTAAAACAAGCAACAGCAACTACCATTACTAAAGCTAAATACATAATAGAACGAATCATTTGAATATCACGGTATAAATTACCTTGAGATGACATCCAACTATGAACATAAAAGCTACCATTAAATTTATTTAAAAGGTATCTTGTAGCATCATAACCTTGCTCTCTAGCAGAGTAATTATCAGCTACTCTTACAGAAATACCAGTTGCTTCAGTTGAATTTAATCCTAAAAGTTCTCGGGCTTGATTTATGTTTACTAATGCAAACATATTGTCTAGCTCACCACCTATTTTCATAATTCCCCGAATAGTAAAAATTTTACCTGTAGGAGCTTGCATAGCTCCACTAGAATCGACCTTAGCAATAATCAACTCTACAGTATCTCCAATTTTTACATTTAGCTTTTTAGCAATTTTATCCCCTAAAATAATATTAGGAACACTTCTATCAGCTAAGACGTCAAGTCCACCTGTTGTTAAAAATTCTTCGATTTTTAATACAGTTTTTTCTTCCTTAGGATCGACACCTCTAATTAAAACTCCTTTAAAGACATTACCTTTACTGACTAACCCTTCAATGGATATAAGCGGTGCAGCAGCTTTTATATCCTTATGCTCCTTAAGAATACCTACAGCCTTCTCAACTTGAGAGAATGGTCCAGTACTACTATCTATTTGTGCAGAGGGGATGATTCCTAAAACTCTGTGATTAAGTTCCATTTCAAAACCATTCATTGCCGATAATCCAACAATCAACACAAACACACCAATGGCAATACCCATAGTTGAAGCAAGAGAAATGAAACTTGCCATAATGCTTTGACGTCTAGCTTGAGCAAAACGCCAACCAATAAACAAAGGAATTGGCTTGAACATGACTACTACTCCGTAATAACGCCGTCACGCATAATAACTTGACGTTCAAATTTACGAGTTAATTCACGATCGTGTGTAACAACAACTAATGAACAGCCTGTTTCCTTTCGTAAATCAGAAAGTAAATCAAATATATCCACAGCACTACTATGATCAAGATTACCTGTTGGTTCATCCGCTAAAATTAATGCTGGTCTATTAACAATGGCCCTAGCAATTGCCACACGTTGACGCTCGCCACCTGAAAGTTCTGAAGGCTTGTGATTTAAACGATGTCCCAAACCAACACGTTCTAATAATGCCGTAGCTTTAGAAACTGCTACTGAACGAGATGCCCCACCTATAAGCTGAGGAATACAAACATTTTCTAGAGCTGTAAAATCGGTTAATAAATGGTGGAATTGATACACAAAACCTAAATTAGTATTTCTAAATACTGATAAACGATTTGCACTAAGCTTGAATAAATCATTACCTCTAAATAACACCTGACCTGATGTTGGATTATCAAGAGTTCCCAAAATATGTAACAATGTACTCTTCCCTGAACCAGAAGAGCCTATTATAGCTATCATTTCATTTTCACATACTGAAAAATTAACGCCACGTAATACATTGGTTATCACATTACTTTCTTGATATTCACGAGTTACTTGCTTTGCTTCAAGTAAAATATTCTGAGTCATGAGCCTTTCCTATTCGTAACGTAATGAAGCCGCAGGGTTCATACGAGCTGCTCTTAAAGATGGATATATTGTAATCATAAAGCTAAGAATTATAGTACCTAGCACTATTAAAAATATTTGTGGATATTCAATTTGATATGGCAAACTACTGCCACCAGCGACCAAATAAAAATTTAGACCTAAAACAGATAATAATGCATCTATGTTTTTAACAGCCAATAAACCTAAGATGGTTCCAAAAATAGAACCTAGTAAGCCACTTAGAGCACCTTCTACTACAAATATTAACATGATTTTAGTACTACTAATGCCCATTGTACGCATTATTGCAATTTCAGAAATTTTACTAGTTACAACCATTACTAATGCTGAAAGCATGTTAAAAACAGCCACCAAAATAATCAAAGCAAGCATAATGCTCATCATTAGCTTTTCCATAGCCACACTTCTAAAGAAATCGCCCTTTTGAATGCGCCAATCATTTATCACAAGGCTATCATCTTTGGCTTTTGTTTTGCTAATAAATTCACCAATTGCATAAGGCTCTGTTAGCCAAACTCTAAAACCAGAAATTTTATTTTTTTGAATTCCAGCTAATTTACGAACATCTTCTATATTTGCCAAAATTGTTGTTGATTCAACATCACCAACACCAATGGAATATACATGGGACACCGTTAATAGACGAGATACAGGAACTCGCCCCATAGGTGTGTATCTTATATTACTAGGTACAATTATTCTTAACTTTTCACCTTCTCCAACACCTAACTTTTGTGATAGAGCTTCTCCAATAATAACTTCATAGCTTCTAGGTTCTAGCTTATTGAACACCTTAGAACCAACAGAGCTTCTTATTAAATCATACTTAGGATATTGTGCAGGGTCTATACCATAAATATTAACTCCTGCTACCTCACTAGGTCCCTGAACAATTACTTCTGCTGAAACTTGAGGCATTATATTAAGAACTAAAGGGTTTTCAGTAATTTCATTAATTGGGTAATTTTTATCAATTACTTCATCTTTTTGCGTAACTACTGCATGAGGAACAACTGATAAAATTCTATCTTTTAGCGTGCCTTCTAAACCATTCATCACCGAAATAACGACTATCAGAGCAGCTACGCCAAGCATAATTCCTAACATAGAAAGTAAAGCAATAAACGAAGCAAAACGATGATTACCAGAGGACCATGCGTAACGAAGTCCTATAGATAAAAATAAAGGATAAAATAATCTGTTTTTCACTACTAAAACCAAATGGTGAATGATAAATAAAACATATATATATGAACTAGCAAATTATACTTGATCTAGCTACAAAAGGCACTTTGAATATATGAATATAAGCTAGTTTTAGCCATTACATTTAGCTTCAGATCTTTCCTTAAGAAGCATTGTCTGAATTTTAAATGTTGCTTGAACCAAACTCTCTCTATCCTTGTCGCGAATTAATTCATAACCAATTTCAACATTGATTCCCGCGTCACCTTCAGATTTTACGCTTAACACTTTACCATAACAATAAATAGCTAAAGACATATCAACTAAATAAAGACGAATACGCACGATATCACCAACATTAAAATTATGTGATAAATCAGAAATAAAAGTAATAGAACTACCACTGATTGAAGATGTAAAAAACCTATTTTTTATCTCTTCATTTTGTGAAAGTATAAAACCAAGCAACATGTTTATTTTGTCACTTTGTGTATTTACCATGTTTGCCAATACTGAAAATTCATCGCCATTAGATCTTAATGCTTTCATTGTAGAATAATCTAAGTGATTTAAAGCACCTGACAAATTAAATATAAGAGGCATTTCTCTAGCAAATTCATCAGTATTAGGCAAAACAAAATCCCCAGGCATTACTTCTATAGTAACTGGGGTAACATGGGAAACTGAATAAAGCTGCTCACTCATAAATAATCCTTGTATCAAGGCAAATACGTCTTAACAAACATATTGCTATAATAAGCATGAATAGAAAATTATTACAAGAATTAAAAAACCTCTTCTTGACAGATATCAAGAAGAGGTTTTAATTCTATGAAATAAAAACTATTTCCAACCAGTTATTTCACGCAAGCCATCAGCAATATCAGCTAACGAGCGTACTGTTTTAACACCTGCGGATTCAAGTGCAGCGAACTTTTCTGCTGCAGTTCCCCTACCACCGGCTATTATTGCACCTGCATGTCCCATACGTTTACCCTTAGGAGCAGTAGCACCAGCAATATAAGCTACTACAGGTTTAGTAACATTAGCTTTTATATAAGCCGCAGCTTCTTCTTCAGCAGTACCACCAATTTCACCAATCATTACAATTGCTTCAGTTTTTGCATCTGCTTGGAAAAGCTTAAGCATATCAATAAAATTAGAACCAGGAAGAGGATCTCCACCAATACCCACACAGGTTGTTTGACCAAATCCAGCATCTGTAGTCTGCTTAACAGCTTCGTATGTTAAAGTACCACTACGTGAAATTATACCAACCTTGCCTTTTAAATGAATACTACCAGGCATAATACCTAATTTTGACTCACCACTAGTCACAATACCAGGACAATTAGGGCCAATCATAGTTATATCAGTTCCTTCTAGACGACGCTTTACTTGAAGCATGTCTAAAGTTGGAATACCTTCAGTAATACAGACAATCAATTTTAAGCCTGCATCAATTGCCTCAAAAATAGCATCTTTACAAAAAGGTGCTGGTACATAAATCATGGTTGCTGTTGCATTAGTAGCTAAAACAGCTTCTTTTACCGTATTAAAAACAGGTAACCCTAAATGTACTTGACCACCTTTACCAGGAGAAACGCCACCTACAAGTTGAGTACCATAGGCTAGACATTGCTCTGAATGTGAAGTACCCTGAGAACCTGTAAAGCCCTGACAAATAGCCTTTGTATTTTTATCTATTAATATTGACATTACATAATCTCCCTACTGAGCACTTTTAACAGCAAGCTCTGCTGCTTCACGTAAAGAATGAGCTGCAATTATATTGAGGCCGCTCTTAGCAAGTTTCTCAGTACCAACAGGAGCTTGATTTCCCTCAAGACGAACAACTACAGGTACACTTACACCCACTTCTTCTACTGCACCAATGATACCGTCAGCGATAAGATCACAACGAACAATACCACCAAAAATATTCACCAATACGCACTTTACATGCTTATCTTCTAGAATAATTTTGAAAGCTTCCATAACGCGTTCCTTAGTAGCTGTACCACCAACATCTAAGAAGTTCGCAGGATTGCCACCGAAGGTTTTTATAATATCCATTGTGCCCATTGCTAAACCAGCACCATTAACCATACAGCCAATATTGCCATCAAGAGCAACATAATTTAGATTAACAGCTTCAGCTCTTGCTTCACGAGGATCCTCTTGTGATGGGTCGGCCATAGACGCCAAATCTTTATGACGATATAGAGCATTAGAATCTATGTTAATTTTTGCATCCAAACAAACAATATTACCTTCATTAGTAACAACTAAAGGATTAACCTCTAATAATGAAAGATCTTTTTCAATAAACATTTTATTCATGCTTAAAAAAATCTTAGTAAATTGTTTTATTTGATCTGCATTTAAACCTAGCTTAAATGCTAAAGCTCTAGCTTGAAATGGCTGGGCTCCACTAATAGGATCGATTTCAACCTTAAAAATCTTCTCAGGAGTTTCTTGGGCAACTTTTTCTATTTCCATGCCACCTTCTGTTGAAGCCATAAACACAATTCTAGATCTCGAACGATCAATTGTAGCGCCAACATACAACTCTCTTGCAATATCACTACAAGCTTCAACCAAAATACAACTTACAGGTTGTCCTTTAGGTCCAGTCTGAAATGTAACTATACGTTTTCCAAGCCAATTACTTGCAAAACTTTCAGCATCCATTGCACTTGTAACTACCTTAACGCCACCAGCTTTGCCTCTGCCACCTGCATGTGCTTGACACTTTACAACACACTTACCATTGGGCATCGTTGAAAATGCCTCACCCACGTCTGCAACTGATTTACAGGCCATTCCTAATGGAACAGGCAAACCATATTCCTTAAAAATGGACTTAGCTTGATATTCATGCAAATTCATTTAAAACTAACAACCTTTAAATAATTGAGTTAATTCTGTCAGAAAGCTGTTATTTATATTCATCACAAATGACATTCAATGTGCATCGACTACAGATGAGCTGTAAACAATTTTTCTGTTTAATAAAACTCGAAACATCGTATAGTATGCGTAACAATAAAATTGTTACACCAAAAATTGTGATTAATTATACAAATCTTACGTGCAAAAAACAAACGCTATATTTTATTAGTAAGCTCTTATTTTTTACTAAATAACGCACTATTTTAGAGCGTTTACAACCAATAATAGTGCATAACTTTAACACAAACCAAAAGACTCATATTTATTAAAACCATAAACGAATTATCACATAAATAATAACAAGCAAAAAACACTCTTTAAGAAAAGCATTTAAACAAAAAATATTTATCAAAAAATATAAGTGCTAATAATTGAATACTTTTAACAAAATATGTATGGAATATGGTAAAGTTAAGAACATAGATTTTATTTTTGCTTGAATATGCACTTATTTATATCTAAAATCGCTTATACATGCATTTTTTTAGCATAAAAATGCAATGTAAGTAATTTAGATTATTAAAATAATGCAAAAATTACCCATCAAAAAAAAACATACAAATTATCTCTGTTTTTTTTGTTATAGTGTGATTAAAATACAACTTAAATAATAAGCTTTTAGGCCAACTACAAATTGTAGTTAAATGACCACATAATTATTAAGAAGGAACAAATCATGAGCGAAGAGACTAACAAGGTTGCAATTCTAAGTATACCAGGTCTTGATCCAATTGAGTTACCTATTCTAAAAGGAACCGAAGGTCCTGAAGTAATAGACGTTAGAGCGTTAGGTTCTCACGGTTATTTCACATATGACCCCGGCTTTGTTTCTACTGCATCTTGTAAATCAAAAATCACCTTTATAGACGGTGAAAAGGGTATATTACTTCATAGAGGATATCCTATTGATCAACTTGCAACTCAAACTGATTATTTGCAGGTATGTTATCTATTATTGAATAATGATTTACCAAATCAAACTCAATATGAAGAGTTTAGAAAACGCATAACCTACCACACAATGGTGCATGAACAGATTAACTCATTATTTAAAGCCTTTCGTCGTGACTCACACCCTATGGCTATAATGTGCGGTATTGCTGGTGCGCTATCTGCCTTTTATCATGATAATTTAGATATTTATGATCCAGAACATCGTGAACTTACAGCAATACGTCTAATTGCTAAAATACCTACACTTGCTGCAATGGCGTATAAATATTCAATTGGCCAACCATTTATTTTCCCTAAAAATGACTTAAGCTACGCAGGAAACTTCTTACACATGATGTTTGCAACACCATGTGAAGAGTATGTAGTAAATCCTGTTATTGAAAAGGCTTTAGATAGAATATTTGTACTTCATGCAGACCATGAACAAAATGCTTCTACATCATCTGTACGTTTAGCAGGTTCTTCAGGAGCTAATCCATATGCTTGCGTGGCAGCTGGTTTGGCATCTCTTTGGGGACCAGCTCATGGTGGTGCTAATGAAGCATGCTTACGTATGCTTGAAAGAATTGGTACAGTTGAAAGAATTCCTGAATTCGTTGCTAAAGCAAAAGATAAGAATGATCCTTTCAGACTTATGGGTTTTGGTCATAGAGTTTACAAAAACTATGATCCTAGAGCCACTGTTATGAGAGAAACTTGCCATGAAGTATTAAGTGAATTGAATATTCAAAATCATCCAATACTTGATGTTGCAGTTGAATTAGAACGAATTGCACGTAGTGATGAATACTTCATTGAACGTAAACTTTACCCTAATGTGGATTTCTATTCAGGTATCATTCTTAATGCTATTGGTATCCCAACAAACATGTTTACTGTGATTTTTGCTCTTGCAAGAACTATAGGTTGGATAACTCATTGGATAGAAATGAATGAGGAAGCTGAATCTAGAATTGGACGCCCTCGTCAAATTTATGTTGGTAGTCCAACACGTGATGTGACCCCAATTTATAGTCGTCAACCATGTCCAAAAAAATTCTAATTTTATAGTTACATAATAAATAATAAAGTCCAATCTTACATTTAAGATTGGACTTTTTTAATTAATATATTTAATTATTTGTTCTTACTAAAAAATTTCAAAATTACTGAAATTCATTTTCCATAAAATTATTAAAATAATCTGTCGCTATATATTGAGCTTTTGTTATTTGAGCAACAGTAAGTGATAGCACCAATTCATTTCTTAAAGATTTTGCTTCAACATAATTATCTGAACATGAAACAGCAAGAACACTCCATATATATGCATCAAAACAACTACATGGTACACCTATTCCTTGCTTAAAAAGCTTAGCTAACTCAAATTGAGCTTCTGTATCACCATGATTTGCCGCTGTTGTAAACAGGTCAGCAGCTGCAACAGGATTATATTCACAACCTGAACCTTTAATGTACATCTGACCTAATTTTGTTGCAGCCTTTACATGATTAAGACTCACAGCTTTTTGTAGATAAGATACGGCTTTACTATAGCTTTGTTGCAAATACCTGCCTTCCATTGACATATTTGCTAAATGATATAATGCCTCACTATAATTAGCATTTGCAGATTCCCTTAGTAATTCCATTCCAATGTCAACATTCGCTGCATCAATTTTATTGCCAAGATGCAACTTTGCCAACTCATAACAACATTCAGCTTGATGTTTTAGAGCTCCTCGTTGCAACCAAAATGCAGCTTGTTCATAATCAACATGAATATTAGAATTACCAGATAAATAAATTTTAGCAATTAACAAAAAAGCATCTTCGTATCCACAATTAGCTAAAAGTCTATAATAATGTATCGCTTGTTGGTGATTACATATTACACCATTTCCTTTTTCATACATTTTACCTAAAGCCAAATATGCTTGGGTATATCCAAGCTCAGCGGCATTTAAAAAATAATCGTATGCTTGCTGATAATTAATAAGTGTGCCTAAACCATCTCTGCAACAAACTCCCATCATATACTGACCACAATCTAATTTTAAATTAGCTGAATTCTTAAAAAAATAAACAGCCTTTTGATAATTTCTTGGAACAATTACACCATCATAATAAATCATTCCTAAATCATATTGCGCTTGGCGACTACCAAGATCAGCAGACTTCTCCAAAAGTTCTAACGCTTTTGCTTCATTTTTAGGAATACCTGTACCAGACAAACACATACAAGCTAACAAATACATTCCGCCTGAATGGCCAAGCTTAACTTCCTTATTTAACAAATCAACCGCTAATTTTGCATTATTACTATTGTGCTCACTGTTGTTTATATAATGTTTTGTTAATTCTAACACAGCATCTTCATAACCTGCATCAGCAGCTATACACAGAAAATATTCAGCACTTCTTAAATCATATTCACAACCTATACCTCGTAAATAATGAATGCCTACTTGATATGTTGCTGGAATAAATCCTAAATCTGAGGCTTTCTTAAATAATTCAAAAGCCTTAGTATCATTTTTTTCGACACCTCTACCATCACAATACATCATAGCCAAACAATATGTTGCTTGTTCACTGCCGTTCTCAGATGCAGAAGAATACCACTCAACAGCTTGCTCTAGATTAGGTTCAAAAATTTCACCTTGATCATACATTTCAGCCATACGTAATTGAGCATCAAAATTACCATGTTCAGCAGCTTGTTTGCACCATTTTAGTGCCAGTGATTCATCTGCATTTATTCCGATTCCATTCTTATACATCTGAGAAACAATATATTCTGCCTCTACAATGTTAGCTTTTGCAGCTTGCAGTAAATAATTGAAAGAATCTTTATATTGAGAAAAATATGGCTTAATTTGATTACTAACAAACCAAACCACCTTGTGCTCTTTTTCATAATCACTTACATTTTCTTTTTCTATATCATTCTTGACTAAGCTATCAGCTTCATTTTTTAGAATTAATCCATACTCAAACATGGCTTGAGCATTTCCTTGTAAAGCAGATTTCTCAAACCATTGTCGTGCTAACTTGTTACCTTCAACTGTATTTTGCTTTCTACACATGCACGCAAAATAATATTGAGCATCACAATTACCCATTTCCGCGGCTTTGTCATACAAAAATGCAGCCTTGTCATCAAGCTTTGCTACACCTAAACCTTGTTCATATAGCCTGCCTAAACTAAAAATAGCATCAATATTATTATGCTCAGCGGCATCTTTTAATAAAGGGACTCCTTCTGTATAATTTTTTTCAGCAATATAAAGATTACCTAACACATAAGATGCTTCTACAACACCTTTATCTTTGGCTTGCTGAAGATATTTTTTTGCTTTTTCAAGATCTTTATCAACAAATATTCCATCTAACAAAAACTTGGCTAATTGAACTAAAACGTCTGCCTTTTGTTCCTTTATGTTTTCAAGTAAAACAATTCCTTGCTTAGGATTAAAATAATCCATGTCCTTATTGCAGTAAATCATGGCTATATCATTGATTGCATCAACAACACCCAATTCTGAAGATCGTTTCAACCATAAGACAGCTTGCAATACATCTTGATTTACTCCCAAGCCTTTAAGATATAAACAACCCAATTCATATTGAGCTACTGCATGTCCCCTTTGTGCAGCGCGACCGAGCCAAAAAGCTCCATTTGTATAATCATGATAATTACAATTTACTAAGTAATGACCATATTCATACATTGATTCTAACTCACCTTGCAAAGCTAATTTTTGGCAAATTTTTAATTTATCATTATCTGGTAAATTTTCTATTTCATCTAAAATAGATTGTTCACTATTGTTTTTTTTGTCATTATCTTGTTTTGGCAAATCAGAAGAATGTTGTTGCATATTTTGCTGCAACTCAGAATCAACATAATTACTGTTCCAATAAAAATGTATATTTTTATTTTCTAACTGTCTTAATTTATAAGCTGCAGGTAAATATCCTAATTCAGAACTTTTTTTTAATAATGTTTTTGCACTTTCTACATTTAAAGGAAATCCTAAACCATCTGCTGACATATTCCCTAGAAAAAATAAAGCCTCTGCATTATTTTTTGATGCATACTTTTGAAATAGCAAACTAGCTTCTTCATATTTTCCATTACGATACGCTATTTTTGCATCCTCAAGGCTACCTTTAATGGCAAAAGTATCTTCTTTCATATAAAATCCCGCTAATGTTATTTTTTTTAATTATAATCAATTATGATCAATTCTAATTTAGATAAAACATGACTATGTTTAAATCACTTATATGTTCATAATAACAGATACAATTAACTTTAAGGTTTGGAAAAATTTGGATTGTGAATTGCTACTCACAACTATCCATTATTTTATGTTTAACTATTTATTTTTCAATAGTTTATTACGTGAAAATTACATTTAACCAGCCTTCAAATAAAAAAAATCTAGTAATACAAAATTACTAGATTTTCTAAAATATCACTTAATACAAAAAGTTAAATCACAACATTAAAATGGCATTACTTTTGATGATTTACACCATAATAATACAATTGGGATTGTAGCTCCGAAAGAGTTATTGCCTTTGTACAGTCTTGAGTTCTATTATTGCTTAAATCTGCCACTATTGGCTTTAATAAACGTAAATGCGCATTCTTTTCAAAATAACTATCTTGATCAATATTAGCATTTAATCCATAAAGAGAAACATAAGGGAATGCAAATTCTCCTGAATTTAACACACAAGCAAAATAATTGTCATTATCATTAATTGCAACTATCTCACTATTATAGGCATATGGGAATTTACAGGAATTATCACCTAGCAAATCACATCCAAAACTATAATATTCTGCATCACTTAATGCATGTTCAGTTATTGTTGCAAATATATCTTTATGAGAACCAAGTCTTCCCTTATCATAAGTTAAATGCTCGTTATCCTTGTATATTTGAGGAATATATAAATAAAAAGGTACAGCATGGCCTATAACAGCTTCAGATGGATAATTAGAATATCCAATTCCTCTTAAATTATGATCTCCAGAAGCGGCAATAAAAGTTTTATTTGCGAGGTTTTGGTCAGCCTTAATTGCAGAAACAAAATTTCCTAACGAATCATTAGCATAAGTAAATGTTCCAAAAATAGTATTTAACTCTGATTTTTCATATGGAAATCTACTTGCAGTCTCGTCAGAAGCATTAAATTTTGTATGTTTCGCACCTTCAGGAATTCTATATGGTGGATGATTTGTGATAGACAATAAAAACATTATAGTAGGTTGTTTTTGCTTCATCAGAACATCTTTTGCTGCTCTAAATAAAAATTCATCATCAATTCCCCAGGTTCCTTCAGTTGTATCATTATACATTGCTTGAATTGTGCTTTTTTCAATAACCTCATCAAAACCTTGAGCGATTAAGAAATTACTAATATTTCTCCAACTACCCGCTCCACTAGTTATGAAAATTGCTTTGTAGCCCTTCTCCTTATAAGGACGTAACATATTTGTTATATATTTCTTAGTACTATCACTTGAAGTTGAAAGATCCATGTTAGGAACAGAAACTAGAAGTCTAGTTAAACTATCAATTGTTCCATTTCCTTCTGAAACAAAGTTTAAGAAAAAATAATCATCTTTTGCATGATTTCTTAAAGAACCATACAAATCAAAATTGTTTGCATCATAAGATAACATGTGAGTACTCATGCTCTCCATTAACGCAAATACAACATTAGGCTGATTTTTTTCTAAGAATTCATTCTTAGCAGTTCTATGCAATAGCGGTTGAAAAACTTCATTACCAGTTACTTTTATACCAAATTTATTCCATGAAGCAGCTATCTGTTCAACACTTACATTTGGTATTTTCCCTTGTTTAGAATACCATTTATAAGCCCAAGCAAAAGAAGCATACCCATTTGGTACGGCATTATTAATTGGAGCATACCTAGTAACTTGATAATCATTTTGTCTTAAAGGGAACGTTGTAACAGATCCTCTAATCGCTAAAACATATAAACCCACTAATACAAATATCATCAGAAAACACAGTATTTTTGAATTTTTAGGAAGTATTAATGTTTTATTGAATACCCATACGATAATTTTACGCACAACCATCATGTAAACCAATGCAACAATGGATATTACTGCAAGACCTGAAAACAGTGGATAATCATTTATCAATGTCATTAATACAGCATGAGGTTCTTCCTTAAAAAAACTAAAAATAAAAGAGTCGATGAACCTTCCATATGTTTTGTAGTAATAATAATTTACAATACTTATTGTCAAAACCCATAAGAATGCAAACAATTCATAACACCAAAAGTATTTTTTATACAATGCCGAAACTTTCTGTCTAAAACAAAAAAGTAAACCAAATAAAACTGCAGGTAAAAATAACAATGCTGAATATTTAATATCAAATAACAAACTGCTAATTAAAAAAGATTTTTGTTCTAAAAATGACAATTTTGGCCATAACTCAGAAGAAAAGTTACTAATAAAAACAAAGCGACTAATTGCAAAAACAAAAATACTAGCAATTATCCCACTAAAAATATGGACTAACGAAAATCGTAAATGAGATATTGCACTCTCAAAAGTATGGTTACATAGACTCATAATTATCCCCAATGAATTTTTTATAATACTTATTAAACTAAAAAAGGGAACTTGCGTCCCCTTTTTATACTGAATTACCTAATTAAAGAGAATTCACTGAACCTAATTCCTTGAATGCTTCCTGTAAACGAGCAATCATAGATTCTTGGCCCTTACGCAACCATGCACGTGGATCATAATACTTCTTGTTAGGAGCATGTTCACCAGATGGATTGCCAAGCTGAGCCTGAAGATAAGCTTCCTTATCCTTATAATAGTTAAGAACACCAGCCCAAGTAGCCCACTGGGTATCAGTATCGATGTTCATCTTAACAACACCATAGCTAACAGCATCACGAATATCTTGAGCTGCAGAACCTGAACCACCGTGGAATACGAAATTGAGAGGCTTAGAACCTTCAGCTAAACCTAATTCCTTAGAAAGGTAAATCTGAGAATCACGAAGGATTGTTGGCTTTAACTTAACGTTACCTGCTTGGTATACGCCATGTACGTTACCAAATGAAGCAGCAATTGTAAAGTTAGGGCTGATCTTTGAAAGACGTTCGTAAGCGTAAGCTACATCCTTTGGCTGAGTATAAAGAGCTGATTCATCCTTATCAGAGTTATCAACACCATCTTCTTCACCACCAGTGCAACCTAATTCTAATTCAAGAGTCATATCAATCTTAGCCATACGTTCAAGGTACTTACAGCAAAGATCAATGTTATCTTCTAATGATTCTTCAGAAAGGTCAATCATGTGTGAAGAGAATAGAGGTACGCCATGTTCTGCGTAATACTTTTCACCAGCATCAAGTAAACCATCGATCCATGGGAGGAGCTTCTTAGCGCAATGGTCTGTGTGCATAATTACAGGCACACCGTAAGCTTCAGCTACATTACGAGTATGTAATGCTGCAGAAATTGAACCTAATACTTGAGCATCTTGAGCTGGAAGCTTTAAGCCCTTACCAGCTAAAAATTGAGCACCGCCGTTAGAAACCTGAACAATTACAGGAGCCTGAGCAACCTTTGCAGCTTCAATTACAGCATTGATTGAATCTGTACCAACACAGTTAACTGCTGGAATAGCAAAACCATTCTGCTTTGCAACTTCAAAAACCTTATTTAAATCTTTACCAGCAATAACGCCTGGCTTTACAACGTCTAAAACTTTAGTCATTTCGTTTAATTTCCTGTTATATATATCCAAGCAAAAGCTTGGGTTAGAAAAATATACAAAAAAGGAAGGGGAAAGAATTAACCTTCCCCTTTCGTCTATGAATTACTTGTTTTCAGCTGCACGCTTTTCAAGAATTTCAACAGCTGGAAGCTTCTTACCTTCAACGAATTCTAAGAAAGCACCACCACCAGTAGAAATATAAGATACCTTATCGGTAATACCAAACTTCTGAATAGCATTGATAGTGTCACCACCACCAGCAATTGAGAATGCAGGGCTTTCAGCGATAGCCTTAGCCATAATTTCAGTTCCCTTTGAGAACTGATCAAATTCAAATACGCCTACAGGACCATTCCAAAGGATAGTCTTTGCATTCATAATGATATCAACTAATTTCTTTGAACTTTCTGGTCCAAAATCGAAAATCATATCATCATCAGATACTTCAGAAACTAACTTAGTAGTAGCTTCTGCAGTTTCGCTAAATTCTTTACCACAAACAACATCAATAACTTCTGGAATAGAAGTTTCAGATGCGATCTTCTTAGCTTCATCAACTAAATCAGCTTCGTATAAAGACTTTCCAACATTATAGCCTTGAGCTGCAACGAAAGTATTAGCAATACCACCGCCAACAACTAACTGATCAGCAATCTTAGAAAGAGAATTTAAAACTGTAAGCTTTGTAGAAACCTTAGAACCGCCAACAATAGCTACCATTGGACGAGCTGGATTATCCATAGCCTTACCTAAAGCTTCAAGTTCAGCTGCAAGTAAAGGACCTGCACATGCAATAGGAGCAAACTGAGCTGCGCCATAAGTAGTACCCTGAGCACGGTGAGCAGTACCAAAAGCATCCATTACGAATACATCACAAAGAGCTGCATACTTCTTAGCTAAAGTTTCATCGTTCTTCTTTTCACCCTTGTTAAAACGGCAGTTTTCTAAAACTACTAATTCACCAGGTTTAACATCTACAGGAGCATCGAGGTAATCCTTTACTAAACGTACAGGGCAACCCATATTAGCAACTAAATAGTCTACAACAGGCTTTAATGAGAATTCTTCATTATATTCACCTTCAGTTGGACGACCAAGGTGAGAAGTAACCATAACCTTAGCACCCTTTTCAAGGGCTAGCTTAATAGTAGGCATTGTAGCTGTTATACGCTTATCTGATACAACCTTACCATCCTTTACAGGTACATTTAAATCTGCACGAATTAGAACTCGCTTGCCAGCTAAGTCTAAGTCAGTCATCTTGATAATTGACATTATATAGTCCTCATCGGAATTTAAGATACAAAAAAACAAAACCTGTTTCTGAAGAATTAACCTCAGATTTTTGGTTAATTGTACTCTCTTTTGGTTAATCTGTCTTTAAATAAGTTTGCTTTTGATTTAATTTTTACTTTTCAATTAATTATAAAAACATTTTGTAAAAAATAACATCAATTACACTCATACAAAATTTGTACAACTCTTTATTTATTTGCCCAAAACAATAATTAATATTCAAATTATTTTATTGAATCTCCGATTAGAAAAAATAAAGGCTTCATTTAAATAAAAACGAAGCCCTTAAAATTTTAAATTAAAATCTTATTAAAAAAGATTTTTTGCAATTTTTACAGCATTTTCAGTAGTGAAACCGAATAGCTTGAATAATTCATTAGCAGGTGCAGATTCACCAAATCTATCAATACCTAAAACTGCGCCATTTAAGCCAACATATTTATACCAAAAATCTGTAACACCAGCTTCTATTGCCATTCTTCTTGTGCAAGTAGATGGAAGTACACTTTCTTTATAATCTATCGATTGCTTATCAAACACTTCTGAACAAGGCATTGATACAACACGTACCTTCTTACCTTCTGCTTCAATTGTAGCAGCAGTTTGCATTGCTAATTCAACTTCTGAACCAGTTGCTATTATTATTAAATCAGGATTTACAGTACCTTCTTTTAAAATATATGCACCCTTAGTTACATTTGCCAATTGCTCAACATTTCTGTCCATTTGCGCTAAATTCTGACGTGAGAAAATAAGTGCGTTAGGGGTTTCCTTTGATTCAATTGCAAATTTCCATGCAATTGCTGATTCAACCTGATCACATGGACGCCATGTATTTAAATTTGGAGTCAAACGTAATGAAGAAATTTGCTCAACAGGCTGATGGGTTGGACCATCTTCGCCTAGTCCTATTGAATCATGAGTATATACATAAATAATTGGTAATTTCATGAGTGCACTCATGCGCACTGCGTTTTTAGCATATTCCATGAACATTAAGAATGTAGCACCATAAGGAATAAATCCTCCATGTAAATATGCACCATTCATAATTGCACTCATACCAAATTCTCTAACACCATAATGAATGTAGTTTCCACTAGCATCATCAGCTGTAATAGATTTTGAATTTTTATGCATTGTTAAATTACTAGGAGCTAAATCTGCTGAGCCACCTAAGAATTCTGGAAGGAGTGCGCCATATGCATCCAATGCATTTTGGCTAGCCTTTCTAGAAGCAATCTTAGCTGGATTTTTTTGTAATTCTTCAACATATGCTTGTGATTTAGAAGCCCAATCCTTTGGCAATTCATGCGACATGCGGCGATTAAATTCAACTGCAAGTTCAGGATACTGAGATTCATATTTAGCAAAAAGATTTTTCCATTCCTGTTCCTTCTGCTCTCCTGCTTTTTTAGCATTCCATGCATCATAGATATCTTGAGGAATTTCAAATGGCCCATAATTCCAATTCAACTTAGCCTTTGCCAAAGCAATTTCAGCATCGCCTAATGGAGAACCGTGACAATTTTGTGTACCTTGCTTATTAGGAGAACCAAAACCGATAATTGTCTTACAACAAATAATGCTTGGTTTATCGGTACATTGCTTAGCAGCAGTTATTGCTTCTGCAATTGCCTTTGAATCATGACCGTTAACCTTTTGTACATGCCAACCATACGCAGCAAAACGTGCAGCAGTATCCTCAGCAAACCAACCTACTGTTTTGCCGTCAATTGAAATACCATTATCATCCCAAAAAGCAATCAACTTACCTAATTTTAATGTACCTGCTAAAGAACAAGCTTCATGAGATACACCTTCCATTAAGCAACCGTCACCCATAAATACATAAGTATAATGATCAACAATATCCAAATTTGGTTTATTAAATTGCGCTGCTAAAACTTTTTCAGCTAATGCCATACCCACAGCATTAGTTATTCCTTGACCTAAAGGACCTGTTGTGGTTTCAATACCTTCTGCGTACCCATATTCAGGATGACCAGGAGTTTTTGAATGCAATTGTCTGAAATTTTTAAGATCTTCAATTGATAGATTATAACCTGTCAAATGAAGCAATGAATATAACAACATTGAACCATGTCCGTTTGATAAAACGAAACGGTCACGATTTACCCAATTTGGGTCTGAAGGATTATGGTTTAAAAAACCGCGCCATAATACTTCTGCTATATCTGCCATTCCCATAGGTGCACCAGGATGACCTGAATTTGCCTTTTGTATAGCATCCATGCTCAATGCACGAATTGCATTAGCTAGTTTTTCGCTGGAGAGCATTTATTACTCCTGTCTAACATTAGTTTAGAGATATTAAAAAAAGAATGCTCAATATCATATTGATTACATTAATTTCAAACAAGCATTTTATTACTTAAAAAGCACATCAATAATTTAATTAGGTAAGTAAAAACCTACAACTATAATATTCACAAAATTTGCTAATAATTAATGATAAACCACAGACGTGTATAAACACGCGTATTATGCCATTAAGACATCTTATGATCAATAAATAATAGATATCTATGAAACGAGATAAAGTAATTCTAAATCCAATTTTTAGATACTTAAACTAGCATAATATTGAATTCACTTAAAATTCCTAATTTACTACAACTTTTTTTTCTTTATTGCAGAGTTAACTTTTGGTTCGTTTAATAAACGTTTTGCATCCTCAATATTCATAATTTCAAGTGTATTCTTGTTCATTAAATCTTCATTATAAACATTCATATGCTCTCTGTAATAATTACCATCAATTGGATATTCAATCACATTATAATTTAACCAATCAAATGTTTTTTCTAGTTCTCTATCTGTAATGGTTGTATCTTCAGGCACAATTAAACGATCATCATTACTATAAATAGGTCCTTTGAAAACAAAACTGATTTTATCGCGCATCATTTGTCTTTCATTTTCAAGAATATGCATTAATCTAGGAGATAAATCATTACTCAAATTACCAAGATGAACAGTACCACTTGTATTACCAAACCAATAATTATCTCGTGTTACTCTTTGTCCATTTGCTATAGCTACAAAGAAATATGAATATATCACATCCATATTATAAATATATGATGACAAATAATGGGATCCATATTTATCTGAATTATCAACCATTTGACCTATAAAATTAACATCACCTTTTTTATCAGCCTCATCACACCACACACAAGACTCTAACGAACCTGTAATAAGATCAACATTCTCTTTATATAGTAATTCATTAGTTAAAAACTTAGCCGCACCATTATCCCTATTATCATAAGTCCATGCCAAATAAACCCTAGCTTTAGGGTTTACTCTTGCAACACCAATTGCGAAAGCATTTACCGAGCGGACATTCCAATTATTTTTTAAATCCACAACATAACCAATTTTATTGTTTTTAGTCGTTTCTCCAGCTATCAGTCCTAGCAAGTATTTCATAGCATAAGTTCTAGGGGAATAATTGATAACATTTGGGGATTTGTCTGATCCACCATATAAGAAGAAAATTGCATCAGGATATTTTCTAAAAGTATTAAATTCTTCTATATCTGACTTAAATCCAACAACAAAAACATTTTTGTAACCTTTTTGATAATATTCATCAACTACAGAGTTCAATACTTTATAATTGTCGCCAACTCCTTCTACCATTTTAATTTTTATTTTAGGAAATTTCTCGCTTGCTTTAACAAAACTGCTTAAATGAATTCTAGCTTTGTTATTATTTCTACTGCTATCACGTTGAATAAACAAAATTTTATCAACTTGATCACCTTGTAAAAAACCAGTATTATCTAAAGATCCACCGTATCGATTATTATTATTTTTTACAAAAATAAAAGTAGCAAAAGCTATAACTTGCAATAATAAAAATAAAAAAATTAGGGGATGCGGTCAAAATCCTGGACATTTTCCATCATCCCAAACTGAGCCTATAT